>DUMW01000072.1 GCA_012839765.1 Bacillota bacterium | reverse complement strand
TTCCCGGTGATAAGAGCGGAGGGGCCACACCTGTTCCCATCCCGAACACAGAAGTTAAGCCCTCCAGCGCCGATGGTACTGCTGTGGAGACGCAGTGGGAGAGTAGGTCGTCGCCGGGACCTTTTTTCACTTGCATGCAGCCGAAGGGCTGCTCTTTTTGTTTTGGTTTAAGTTTACTTCGGTGGGGAAAGTGGCTTGGTGACCGCACCTTGTTTGCTAGGCAGTGATGTGTTAAGCTAACATTGAAGCGAGAGTATGCTTTTTTCGAAGACTGAGGTGACCGTAGATCGAAAATAGTGTGAAAACTGTGATAAGAACATTGGGAAGTACTGGGGAGGAGATGATGGATAGTGATGAATGCCTGGAAACGGACTTTAGTATATATGACCATCTTTGTGGTCTTGACTGGTTTAGTGACATGGGCACAGGCGGAAGAAGCCGCAGAGGAAGAGTTCGTGGAACTGGATGTACTGTTGGCTCTCTTGCCAGAAAGGGTCCACGCACCGGCCACCGAGGTGGCGCGGTTGGGTGAGCTGTTGATAGAGAAGTATGCCGCGTTGCAGGAGGAAGAAGAGGTTGTCCTGTTGTTCCCCTTGGAGGCCACCTTGGGTGTGATCGAGTTGGGCCTTGATGCAGGGGTCGAAACAGAACAGGTGGCAGGGGCTGTGATTAAGGTGGCCATGGCGGCCCGGTCGGCCACCGAGGAAGCAAGATGGGCGGAGATTAGACGGCTGGGACACCTTGCCCGGGAAGCCACCGCGGAGTATGTGACACGCTTGGGTGCGATCTTGAGGGAACTGGGAATCGATGCGGGGGAGATGGCCCAGCAGGCGAAGATTGTTCTCCAACGGATTTGGAACGATACGGTAGTGCCCTTGATCGAAGGTGTTGGCGAGATTGCCCAGAGGGAGGGGGTTGTTCCCCGGGGTGAGGAAGAGACTACCGGTGAGGAAAGTGCTGGCAGTTGGCTCCGGGAAGTGCGGGAAAGGGTTCAGGAAGAAGTCATAGCCCTGAGGCCCGCGGTAGATGAACTTCTTGCAAGACTGGGTTTCCAAAAGGGAGAGTAACACCAGTGGGAAAGATCACGGGGTCTGAAAGAGGATGCAGAGGGCAAAGGAGAGGCTAGGGGGAATACAATGGAGTGATGTGGTTTCGTCGGAGATGGGCCCCGACGGTGCGTAGGCCTCGGGAGGAATTGCACGGGCTACAGCGAACTAGAGTGTATACCACACGAAGGAGGTAGCTGTCAGTGCAGGAATTGGCCGGGGTGGAACGTATTGCAAGGATCCTCCAGCGTAAACCCGTGGACCGGATAGGATTGTATGAGCATTTCTGGAATAATACCTGGTGCACCTGGGCCGAACAGGGATACGTGAAAAGGGATGAGATTCCTGCGGAGCACTTTGGTTTTGACCTGGAATTGGCTTGGCCCTTTAATCTCGTAGCGGACTTGGACTACGGCGTAGAAGTGGTGGAAGAAACAGAGGATACAATCCTTGCGCGGGATGGCAACGGAGCTCTGCTTAGGCGCCACAAGAAGCACGATGCGACCCCTGAACACGTGGACTTCCTAGTAAAGGATCGACGGGGATGGGAGGAACACATCAAACCGTTCCTCAAGCCAGACCGGCGGAGGATCAACTTCGAGGTTTACCGGACGATCCGGCAGCGGGCGCGGGAGCGGGGGCGCTTTTTTGCCTGGTGTGGAACCAATGTCTTTGAGATGATGCATCCCGTATGCGGACATGAGCATCTTCTAGTGGGGATGGCCCTTGATCCCGATTGGGTGCGGGATATGGTGGAGACCTATGCCCAGTTGGTTATTGACCTCCAGGAGATCTTGTTCTCCGAAGAGGGCCCACCGGACGGGATCTGGTATTATGAAGATATGGGGTTTAAAGGAAGGCCCTTTATGTCTCCCGCCTTTTACAAGGAACTGATCTTCCCCGGCCATGCCAAGACCATCGCCTATGCCAAAAGTCGCGGTTTGCCGGTAATTATGCATTCCTGCGGCATGATTGAGCCATTGTTGCCAGGGATGATTGAGGCGGGAATTGATTGTTTGCAGGCCATTGAGGTGAAGTCAGGACTTGACTTGGTGAAGCTTTATCGGGACTATGGTGATCGGTTGTCCTTCATGGGAGGCATTGACGTGCGGGTGCTGTACTCTAAAGACCGGACAGCCATCGATCGGGAGCTGGAGGCTAAGATCCCCATCGTAAAAGGCAATTTCGGTTATGTGTTGCACAGCGACCATTCCATCCCCTCCAACGTCCCCTATGAGGACTACCGGTATTTCATCCAACGGGGTTTGGAGTTAGGAACTTATTGAGTTGGTGATTAATTCAAGACTTTGTGGTGTGTAGGGGGCATGATTATGACGTTAGCCAATACCATTACGCTATTTAGACTTTTTTTGGTGCCCCTCCTTGTTGCCTTTCTGTTTTCCGAAGCAGAAGTAGCGAAGTACTGGGCAGCGGCGCTGTTCCTTATCGCGGGGTTGTCGGATTGCCTCGATGGACATCTGGCTAGAAGACGGGATGAAGTCTCTGTGTTCGGTAAAGTGGTGGATCCCTTGGCGGACAAACTGATTGTCCTCACGGCCCTGTTTGCTTTGGTGAAGCGGGGCTTGGTAAATATCTGGCTGGCCATCGTACTTTTGGTCAAGGAAGCGGTTTTGGTCCTAGGGGCAGCCTGGCTGATTTGTGTCAAGCGACGGGTCATCTCAGCCCATGTCTGGGGGAAAGTAGCTGCAGTGGTGTTGTACGCGGGTACCTTCTTGACGATCCTCGAATTGTCCTGGGGACCGGTGTTAATGGCGATGGGGGTGAGCATCTCCTTGGCTGCTGGGCTTTATTACCTCTTCGTCGCCCTCACCGGCAGTACCGAGGAGATTGGCTAGGAGTGGTCGAGTAACTAAGCTGTGGCATGCTAAATAGGTAGGGGACGGGGAAGGCTGATCCAGAGGTGATTAATGATGCATCCCCTTTGGGTCCTTGTCTTGTCCCTGGTCCCAGGCCTGCTTTGGGTCTATTATTTCTACCGCCAAGATCCTGCCCGGGAACCGATAAAGCTAGTCCTAAGAGCATTCTTTTTCGGCATGCTGGGCGTGTTCCCCGCGGGCCTGTTGGAAGCCCCCTTTCAAGGTCTTTTTTCCGGCCCTTCAGATCTATTTTCCCTCTTCATCTTCACTTTCTTCATCGTCGGTGTGGTGGAGGAGAGTCTCAAATTTGCCGCCGCGGCCTTAGCGGTGCGTCATCGTCAGGAATTTGACCAGGTGATCGATGGTGTGGTGTACCTGGTGACTGCCGCTTTGGGTTTTGCCGCGGTGGAAAACTACTACTATGCCCGGGCCTACGGTCTGGCCATTGCTCCTGCCCGGGCGATTATCGCGTCCTTAGCCCATGCCTCCTTCTCCGGGGTCTTGGGCTATTACTGGGGTCTCGGCCGGTTTACGGGTCGTACACCTACGGTCCAAGGTTGGTTCTTCGCCGTACTTCTCCACGGCCTTTATGATTTTCTCCTCCTCAGTGGCTTCATCGGCACCGGGGGAGCCGTTGTGGGCATTGCCATCCTGTTCCTGCTACTCGGCAGTAAAGTGCAGCGTGCGGTGGATTTGGCCGGTGATGATAAGTAGTAGCCGCACTGGTGTTCTGGTTTCCCGCGGGGTCAACTTGCAATGGGGGATCCGCAATAGTATAATTAACCTAGGATTTTAGGCTTTCTAAGCCTACCGTGGAGTAGGAGGAGCGATTTATGGCTGGCCATTCCAAGTGGGCAAATATCAAACATAAGAAACAAAAGGAAGATAAACTGCGGGGGAAGTTGTTCGGCAAGCTGACCCGGGAGATTATTGTCGCGGCGAAGGAAGGCGGTGGGGATATCAATGCCAACTTCCGTCTCCGGACGGCGGTGGAGCGAGCCAGGGCGGCTAACATGCCCATGGACAACATTGAACGGGCCATCAAACGCGGTACCGGAGAACTGGACGGGGCGAACTATGAGGAGTTCACCTACGAGGGCTATGGTCCTGCCGGTGTTGCCATCCTGATGAACATTGCCACCGACAACCGTAATCGGACGGCGGGGGAGATCCGGCACATTCTGGACAAACATGGCGGAAACCTTGGGGAGAGCGGCTGTGTGTCCTGGATGTTCTCCCAGAAGGGTGAATTGGCGGTGGCCAAAGAGGGCGTGGACGAAGACGAGCTGATGCTGGCTGCGGTGGAGGCTGGTGCCGAAGACGTGGAGACCGATGACGAGGAATTCCTGGTCTATACGGCGCCGGGCGATCTGCAGAAGGTGAAAGAGGCCCTCGCCGAGGCCGGATACGTGGTGTCCCGGGCGGAAGTGACCATGATTCCTAGCAATTATGTGGAGCTAAACAAAGAAGAGGCAGAACGGGTCCTAAAGCTAATGGACGTTCTGGAAGAGCACGATGATGTGCAGGCGGTCTACGCTAATTTCGACATTCCAGAGGAGATTATGGCGGAGATAGCGTTCTAGGCATAGGACCACCCCCTCCTACTCATACTAGGTTTAATCCATAGTATGAGGGGGTGCGACTATGCGACGCGGGCTTATCCTATTGATTCCGACGGTATTCCTGCTTGTGGTGTTTTGTCAGTTGGTGATTCCGCGGACTGCCCAGGAGGACGGGGTCACCGAGGGGGTGATTGGTCCTCACTGGTCCATCAAGGTATATTACCTAAGTGAAGGAAGGCTCCAACAGGTCACATCTACGGTGCCCAGTCTGCTGGTGGGGATCGCGCCTAGCCGGCTGAAGGAACTGTGTCCCTATTGGCAGGTTAAGACCCTAGGTGCAGATTCCATCACCGTGGAGGTGGATCTTGATGCGGTACTGGGTTCCTATGCCCAGCAGCGCTTTATCGGGATCTGGGGAGATACTGTGACGATCTTTGCGGGAATTCCCAACGTGCGTCAGATCCCATTGGAGTTCACCTCAGTGCATATCCAGGATCTGCCCGACTATGAGGTGGCAAACTTGGCGCGGGGGATTCCCTTTGATTCGACGGAGCAGAAGTTGCAGCTGTTGGAAAGCCTGCAGGAATACCGACGGGTTCGTTAAGATCTATCATTCCCCAGACTATGGAGGGCAATTCTTTGACTACCATTCTAGGCATTGATCCGGGGACGGCCATCACCGGCTTTGGTATCATCCGCGCTGAGGGCAACCGATTGCAACCGGTGCACTACGGTGCGATCCTTACTTCGCCCCAGGACAGCATGCCCCGGCGTCTTCAGCAGATCTACCAGGGTATTTCCGCCATTATCGCCGAATACCAGCCGCAGACTATGGCTATTGAACAGCTGTTTTTCAACAAGAATGTGAGTACGGCCCTCACGGTGGGCCAAGCCCGGGGTGTGGCCATCTTGGCCGCGGCCCACGGGGGGCTAGAGATCGTGGAATATACCCCCCTACAAGTGAAGCAAACCGTAACGGGCGAGGGCCGGGCGCAAAAGGAGCAGGTGGCCTTCATGGTGAAATTGCTCTTGGGACTCCAACAGATGCCCAGACCCGATGATGTCACCGATGCTTTGGCCATTGCCATCTGTCATGCCCATTTCAACCCCGTGCTGGCCCGGATTAACGGGAGGTGCCAATGGTGATTGAACATATCAGGGGGAAGCTGGCTCACAAAGGTGGGGATTACGTGGTGGTGGATGTGGGAGGGATGGGGTATCGGGTGTTGGTTCCCCAGTCCACCATGGATGCCCTGCCGGCTCCCGGAGAGCCTGTAGAATTGCTTACTTATCTGCAGGTGCGGGAAGACGCCTTGAATCTGTATGGTTTCATCACCGATGCGGAACGGCAGGTGTTCCTGGCCTTGATCGAGGTCAGTGGTGTGGGGCCGAGGCTCGGCTTGGCCGCCTTGTCGGTGCTCAGTCCGGGACAAGCCTTTCAGGCCATTGCCCAAGGGGATGTGGCCACCCTGACCAGTGTGCCCGGCATTGGCAAAAAGACTGCTGAACGGATCATTTTAGAGTTGCGGAGCACCGCAGAAAAGGTGACCGTCAGTATGCCGGGCATGGTCCAGCCGCGGCCTGTGGAGGCTGACGCCTTGGAGGCCCTAGCGGCCCTTGGTTACACCCGCAGGCAGGCGGAAGGAGCAGTGGCCCGGGCTTGTGCGGAACTAGGCGAAAAGGCTAAACTGGATGAAGTGATCCGCCGAGCGTTAAGATATGTGTCCTAAGGAGTTGAAGTCATGGAGCGGCGGGAAGAGGACCGGTTGGTTTCCGGTGTCCATAGACATGAGGATGAAGCAGAGATTAGTCTGCGCCCCAGTCGTTTGGCTCAGTTTGTGGGTCAAGATCGAGTTAAGGAGAATCTGGGCATCTTTATCGAGGCGGCCCGACAGAGGAGGGAGGCCCTGGACCATGTTCTTTTGTATGGTCCTCCCGGGTTGGGTAAGACCTCCCTTGCCCATATTATTGCCAATGAACTGGGTGTAAATATCCGGATTACCGCCGGACCAGCCATCGAACGCCAGGGGGATCTCGTGGCGGTCTTAACCAATCTGGAGCCCGGTGATGTGTTGTTTATTGACGAGATCCATCGGCTGAGTAAGACCGTAGAGGAAGTGTTGTATCCGGCCATGGAGGATCGGTCTGTGGATATTGTGATCGGGAAGGGACCAGCGGCCCGCACGGTGCGGCTGGATCTTGCCCCCTTCACCTTGGTGGGGGCCACCACCAGGGCGGGCATGTTGACCTCGCCCCTGCGGGATCGTTTTGGGGTGTTGTGCCGTCTGGAGTATTACACTGAGGAAGAACTGTATGGGATCGTAAGCAGAGCCGCTTCCATCCTGAATGTGCCCATTTCCCCCGCGGCGGTGCGGGAGATTGCCAAGCGCTCCCGGGGAACACCTCGCGTGGCTAACCGCTTGTTGAGACGGGTCCGGGACTTTGCCCAGGTGCGGGCCGATGGGGAAATCACCCAGGAGGTGGCCGCGGAGGCTTTGGATATGCTGGAAATAGATCCCTTGGGATTGGATCGGGTGGATCGGCTCATCCTATTAACGATCATAGAGAAGTTCGATGGCGGCCCCGTGGGCGTGGAGACTTTGGCTGCAGCCATCGGCGAAGAGACGGAGACCATCGAGGATGTCTATGAGCCCTTCCTGATGCAGCTGGGTATGCTGAAGAGGACTCCCCGGGGACGGATGGCCACCGGTCAAGCCTTTCGGTACTTCAACCTCACCGGCGGCCGCGATTTTGAACAGACGGAGCTTCTCGGTTAGGTGTGGTGTTGAGCAGTGAATCTAAACCTGGGCAAAACCTTAATCTACATGGGGATCTTCTTGATCCTAATCGGCGGTCTATTCACTTTGGGCGGCCGTATTCCTTCCCTTGGTCGGCTACCCGGAGACATTACCTGGCGACGGGGGAATGTTACCGTCTACTTTCCCTTGGGAACTTCCCTGCTACTGAGCGCGATTTTGTCGTTGATCCTCTACCTGTTGCAGAGAGTAAGATGAAAGGATACCTGTCAATTGGGACTCTACAAGACTAAGGGCGTGGTCTTGCGTACCCGGGATTACGGGGAAGCGGACCGGATTGTGATCATTTATACGGAAGAAGCGGGAAAGGTGCCCGCGGTGGCCAAAGGGGCCCGCAGGCCCCGGTGTCGCCTGCGGGGTGTGACCCAGAACTTTGTCTTGGCGGAGTACTTGCTTTTTTCCAGCAAGAGCCTCGATACCATCAGCCAAGGGGAATCGATCGAAGCCTTTGCGCCGCTGCGAGAAGATTTAACCAGAATGGCATACGCCAGCTATTTTGCTGAGCTGGTGGATAAGTTCACCCTGGAGCGGGCTCGGGCCCCGGAGCTTTTTCACCTCCTGGTGGAGGTATTTACCATGCTCTGTGCACACGTGCAGCCGGAAGTGGTGGCCCGGTGGGGAGAACTACGCCTGATGACTTTGCTGGGCTATGCCCCCCATCTGGATAGTTGTGTCCGGTGCGGGCATACTATCAGCGAAGGTGTGTTTCTGCCTGGGGAAGGTGGTGTGGCCCACTATCACTGTTCTCCGGGGACGGAATACACTTTGTCGCAAGGGGCTTTGGCTTCCCTGCGAAGTCTGGCCGGCATGTCGGGACAGGGCGTCTTGAACCTGCGGCTTGGACCCCAGGTGGAATTACAGTTGCGTTTGGCCCTCAGGTCCCATCTTGCACAGCATATCAGTGGTGAACTGAAATCATTGGACTTCTTACTCTCAGTGATTGATTAGGAGGTGACCCCATGGGTGTCGAGATGACTGAACTGGAGAAGATCGACATCCTCCGGGAGCGGGGCAATATTGGTTATGCAGCGGCCAAGGATTTGTTGGACGCGGCCGATGGTGATATTGTGGCGGCTTTGATCAACTTAGAGGCTATGCAAAAGAACAGGGGGCTCAGTTCCGACCATCTGGAGGAAAGGGGCCGGGAGATCCTGGAGAAAATCAAGGAACTGATTCGCCGGGGGAACAGCGAACGGATCCGGGTAAGAAAGGGCGACGAAGTGATCATGGATATCCCCATCACGGTGGGAGCCGTGGGTGTTGTGCTGGCGCCAATTGCCACTTTTCTTACCGGAGCGGCCTGTCTTCTTTCCCGGTGTACCATCGAGATCAGGCAGCGGGATGGCGAAACCATCACTGTACATGAGGGCAGGGAGGAGGAGTAACCCCCTGTCCTTGGAAGTTGACATGTTTTCTCAAGTTTGTTATATTCGTTCTACGGATGCGTAGAGATGGGGTTAGAGGATTGGTTCGGCCCCAGAGACGACCTTTCGTTTCCTTAGGATAAAGAGACGAAAGGTTTTTCTATTGAAAGAAGGGACAGTAATGAATCTGCAAGAAATGGTTTTCCGGCTGCAGAAGTTCTGGGCTGGACAAGGATGTGTAATCGCGCAGCCCTACGATATGGAAGTAGGGGCTGGGACGATGGCACCGGCTACCTTTTTGCGCGTGCTTGGTCCCGAGCCGTGGAACGTGGCGTACGTTCAACCCTGCAGGAGGCCTGCGGACGGACGTTACGGTGAAAACCCCAATCGGCTGCAACACTATTACCAATACCAGGTGATCATGAAGCCCGTGCCGGAGAATATTCAGGAGATCTACCTGGAAAGTCTTAAGGCCCTGGACATTAATCCCTTAGAACACGACATTCGCTTCGTGGAGGATGACTGGGAGTCGCCCACCTTGGGCGCGTGGGGACTGGGCTGGGAAGTGTGGCTCGATGGCATGGAGATCACCCAGTATACTTATTTTCAGCAGGTGGGAGGACAGGATCTGGATCCCATCTCTGTGGAGATTACCTATGGCCTGGAGCGGTTGGCCATGTACATCCAGGGAGAAGATGACCTGTTCGCCCTGGAATGGGCCGACAGGATCACCTACGGAGAGCTTTTCAAAGAAAACGAGGTCCAGTTCTCCCGCTATAACTTCGACGTGGCCGATGTGACACTGTTGTTCCAGCTATTCAGCAGCTATGAGGCGGAGGCGGAAAGACTTTTGCACCAGGACCTTGTCCTCCCCGCGTATGATTATATCCTCAAATGCTCTCATATTTTCAACCTGTTGGATGCCCGAGGCGCTGTCAGTGTCACCGAACGAACCGGGTATATTGCCCGGGTAAGGGATTTGGCCCGGGTGGCAGCCCAGGTCTACCTAAAACAACGGAATGAACTGGGCTTTCCTCTGCTCAAAGAAAGGGAGGTGGTCCAGGATGCGTGATCTTTTACTGGAAATTGGTTGTGAAGAGCTGCCGGCGCGGTTTATCCCCGGTGTGCTGGAGCAACTGAAAGAGCGGGCCCGGGAACTGCTTACCGAATCCCGCATTACCTTTGGTACTGTCAGTTCCTACGGTACTCCCCGCCGGTTGGCCCTTGTGGTGGAGGATGTCGCGGAAAAACAGGCGGACCTGGAAGAAGAGATAAAGGGACCACCGGCCCGGGTGGCCTTCGATGCCGACGGTGCCCCCACCAAAGCAGCCCTCGGTTTTGCCAAGAACCAGGGACTAGCCCCCGAGGAGCTGGTGGTGAAGAGCACACCCGGTGGAGATTACGTTTACGCGGTGCTTAGACAGACCGGGGCGGCCACCGAAGAACTGTTGCCTAGCATCCTGGAACAGATCATCGCCCAATTGGGCTTTCCCAAATCCATGCGCTGGGCGACCAAAGAGCGGTTCGCCCGTCCGATCCGCTGGCTTCTGGCCCTGTATGGAGATCGGGTTCTCCAGATCCAGTATGCTGGAGTACAGAGTGGTAATAATAGCTATGGGCATCGCTTTTTGCACCCGGGCCCGGTGGAGATACCGGAACCCAAAGCCTACCGGAAGGCCCTCAAAGGGGCATGGGTAGTTGTGGACCAAGAAGAACGCAAAGAGCTGATCAAGACGCAGATTGACCAACTGGGAAAACAGGTGGGAGGTACGGTGGTGGCTGCCGATGGGCTGCTGGAGGAGATTGTTCACTTGGTGGAGTTTCCCACCGCCTTGTGTGGCAGTTTCGATCCCGCTTACTTAGCCTTGCCTGAAGAGGTGTTGATCACACCGATGCAGGAACACCAGCGGTATTTTGCCCTGAGGGATCAACAGGGCAAGTTGCTTCCCAAGTTTATTGCGGTCCACAATGGTTCCGAAGCGCACCTGGATGTGATTACCCGGGGTAATGAGCGGGTGCTCAAAGCCCGGTTGGACGATGCGCGGTTTTTCTACGATGAAGACCGGAAACGTTCCCTACGTTCCAGGGTCGAGGAATTGAAGAAGGTGGTTTTCCAAGAGAAACTAGGTACCATCTATGAGAAGATGGAACGGACCCGCGCCCTTGTTGATTACTTAGCCGGGAAAGTGGGCCTGGACGAAGAATCCAAAGCCAGCGCCTTGGAAGCCGCCTATCTAGCCAAGGCGGATCTAGTCACCAATATGGTGGGGGAATTCCCGGAACTCCAAGGGGTCATGGGTCGTGAATATGCTCTGCAGGATGGGGAACCCAAAGCGGTGGCGGTGGCGATCTACGAACATTACCTGCCACGTTTTGCCGATGACCATCTGCCCCAGACCCTGCCCGGTGCCATCGTAGGTATTGCTGACCGCATGGACACCATTGTAGGTTGTTTCGGTGTGGGCCTGCGGCCCACAGGGTCCCAGGATCCCTACGCCCTGCGCCGGCAGGCCGCGGCCATCCTAACGATCATCCTGGAGCACGACCTGCCCGTGGATCTGCTGGAGTTGATCCAGCGCTCCTATGCCTTGTATGCGGAGACCCAGACCTTTGCGGCGGAAGTGCCCGGGGAAGTAGCCGAGTTTTTCCAGGCGCGCTTCCAGCGGATTTTAGAGGAGGTCTACGGGCTTCCTTACGATGTGGTGGATGCCGTCCTGGCACAGGGGGTTGGTCCGGTGCGCGATGTGTTGGCCCGGGGAGTTGTACTCCACGAGGCTTTGCAAGGGGGAGAACTGGCTCCTTTGCTGAAAGCCCACGAACGCGTAACCAACTTAGCGGCTAAGGCCACCGGTTCGAAGGTGGATCCCAGCCTATTTGTCGAAGCGGCGGAGAAGGAGCTGTATGAAGTCTTCTCCCGGGTCGCGGTGGAGGTAGAGGAACATCTGGCCAACGGTGCATACCAGAAAGTGGTGCAGAGTCTGCTGCAGTTGACCCGGCCTGTGGACCGTTTCTTCGACGAGGTTTTGGTCATGGCAGAGGATGAGGCTGTCCGGCAGAACCGCTTGGGCTTGTTGGCGGCTTTGTCGGCGGTGTTGTCCACCCTGGGGAACTTGAAGGCCATTCGGGCCAGCTAAAGTTGTCAACAATTACACTTGACAAGAAGGAGATTGGTGTCTTTTACCGAATATACCTGGAGGTGTTTACTCTAAGCCGGGCTTGTCCCTTCCATATAGAGTCGCACCCTGCGGTGCAGCTGTTGTGCAATCACGAAAAACCAGTAACCACGTCCTTGGGATTGCGCGCGACGGAGCTGCCAGTTGCGTCCGTTAGCATCAGGGCTGTGTGTGCTGACAAGGAGGAAAGATTCTGATGAAAAAGTGGGTTTACTTTTTCGGTGGCCCCAATTCCGAAGGGGACGCCACCATGCGGAACTTGCTAGGAGGTAAGGGTGCCAACTTGGCGGAAATGGCTAAGCTGGGCATTCCTGTACCACCGGGTTTCACCATCACCACCGAGGCCTGTGTGGAATACTACGAGAACAACAAACAGTGGCCTGCGGGCTTGGAAGAACAGGTCAAAGAGAATTTGAAGAAGGTGGAAGAACTGATGAATGCCACCTTCGGTTCTCCGGAGAACCCGTTGCTCTTTTCCGTCCGTTCCGGTGCCCGGGTTTCCATGCCCGGTATGATGGATACGGTGTTGAACCTGGGTCTGAACGACGAGACGGTCCAGGGCTTGGTCAAGCAGTCTAACAACGAGCGTTTCGCCTATGATAGCTATCGACGCTTTATCCAGATGTATGGCGACGTAGTTCTAGGGATTGAGCATGCCAAGTTCGAAGCGATCTTGGAGGCGAAGAAGCAGGCCAAGGGCGCGGCCCTGGACACCGATCTCACTGCCGCTGACCTGAAGGAAGTGGTGGCAGAGTACAAGGCCCTTGTGGAGAAAGAAATCGGCCGCAGTTTCCCTGCGGATCCTGTGGAGCAGCTTTACGGGGCGATCAACGCGGTGTTCAACTCCTGGAACAATCCGCGGGCAATCAAGTATCGGGAGATCAACAACATTCCTGGCCACTGGGGTACCGCGGTGAACATTCAGACCATGGTCTTTGGTAACATGGGCGACAATTCCGGAACCGGTGTAGCTTTTACCCGGAACCCCTCCACCGGAGAGAAAGAGTTCTACGGTGAGTACCTGATGAATGCGCAGGGTGAGGACGTGGTGGCCGGAATCAGGACACCGCATCCCATTAGTGACCTGGCCGAGGAAATGCCGGAGATCTACCAGGAGCTGGTGGAAATCTATCAGCGCCTGGAGAACCACTACAAGGATATGCAGGACATTGAGTTTACCATCCAAGAGGGTAAACTGTATATGCTCCAGACCCGTGCCGGGAAGCGTACCGCCAAAGCCGCGGTGAAGATCGCCGTGGATATGGTTAAGGAGGGGCTTATCGACAAGGAGACTGCCCTGCTTCGTGTTGAGCCGGCCCAGCTGGATCAGCTGTTGCATCCCCAGATTAGCCCCACTGCCAAGTATGAAGTGGCCGCCAAGGGATTACCCGCATCCCCAGGTGCAGCGGTGGGACGTGTGGTCTTCGATCCCGACGAGGCCGAAGAGCTTGCTGCGGCTGGAGAAAAGGTGATCCTGGTCCGTACCGAGACCTCTCCAGAGGATATTGGCGGTATGCACGTGGCTGAAGGTATTCTCACTGCCCGTGGTGGCATGACCTCCCACGCGGCTGTTGTGGCACGGGGTATGGGCAAGTGCTGTGTGGCCGGTTGTGCCGACGTAGTGGTGAACGAAGCCGCTGGGCAGTGCACCATTGCTGGACACGTAGTGAAGAAAGGCGATTGGATTACCCTCAACGGCAGCACCGGGGAAGTGATCCTGGGTCAGGTGGAATTGGTCCAGGCGGAATTGGGTGGCGATCTGGGTACCCTGCTCGGTTGGGCCGATGAAGTACGGAGACTAAAGGTACGGGCCAACGCCGACACACCGGCTGACGCACAGGCAGCCCGCAACTTTGGCGCTGAGGGTATCGGACTTTGCCGCACTGAGCACATGTTCTTTGGTGAAGACCGGATTATGGCGGTGCGGGAGATGATCTTAGCCGAAGACACCGAAGCCCGGAAGAAGGCCTTAGCCAAGATCCTGCCCTATCAGAAGGAAGACTTCCTGGGTATTTTCAAGGTAATGAAAGATCTGCCGGTGACCATCCGGTTGCTGGATCCGCCGTTGCACGAGTTCTTGCCCCATGATGGTGCGATCCGGAAGAAGGTGGCCGCAGAGTTGGGTGTGAGCGAGGAAGTGTTGGCGGCGAAGGTGGAAGCCCTCAAGGAGTTCAACCCCATGTTGGGTCATCGGGGCTGCCGGTTGGGCGTCACCTATCCGGAGATCTACCGGATGCAGGTTCGGGCTATCTTCGAAGCGGCCTGCGAGCTAACGAAGGAAGGCTACACCATCATCCCCGAGGTCATGATCCCCTTGGTGGGTAAGGTGGAAGAGCTTAAGTACCTCCGCAAAGAGTGCGAAGAGGTTGCCAAGGCTGTAATGCAGGAGTTTGGCGTGGAGTTGGAGTATCATATTGGTACCATGGTCGAAGTGCCTAGGGCGGCGCTAACCGCTGACCAGATTGCAACTGAGGCTGACTTCTTCTCCTTCGGTACCAACGACCTGACCCAGATGACCTTCGGGTTCAGCCGGGACGATGCCAAGTTCCTCGACGACTACAAGGAAAAGGGCATCTTGGAGAAGGATCCCTTCCAGACCCTTGATGTAGTCGGGGTGGGACAGCTGGTGCAGATGGCTGCGCAAAAGGGCCGCTCGGTGAAAGCAGAGCTGAAACTGGGTATCTGCGGTGAGCACGGTGGCGACCCAGCATCCGTTGAGTTCTGCCATGGTGTGGGTCTTGACTATGTAAGCTGCTCGCCCTATCGTGTGCCCATTGCCAGGCTGGCCGCTGCTCAAGCCAAGATCAAGGAGCAAGCTCGGTAGGGTATGGGGTTTAGACTGTGAGTAATTGGCCCGCACCCTCTGGTGCGGGCTTTTCAGTCCTCGAGTTTAATGGTCCGGCCAACCTCGATTCCAGGGTGGTGGGATGTAATGATTAATACCAGGCGGCATCAAGAGGAATTTGAGGAGAAATACTTATCTCCGTTAGCATGTAAGAGCCATCGTTCCGCAGGGAGGGCTGTACCTGAGAGGGAATGTGAACTGAGAACGGCCTTCCAGCGGGATCGGGACCGGATTATCCATTGTAATGCCTTCCGACGGTTGAAGCATAAGACCCAGGTTTTCATTGCACCGGAGGGAGATCATTACCGGACCCGACTTACCCATACCTTGGAGGTGGCTCAGATTAGCCGGACCGTGGCCCGGGCCTTGCGCCTGAACGAGGACTTGACCGAAGCCATCGCCTTAGGCCATGACCTTGGCCATACTCCCTTTGGACATGGGGGGGAGCGGGCTTTAGATCAGCTTTTTGGGCCGGGGTTTCGGCATAATGAGCAAAGCCTGCGGGTAGTGGACGTCCTGGAGACCAGTCTAGGTGGATTTGGCTTGAATCTCACCTGGGAAGTACGGGATGGGATTCTCTGTCATACCGGAGAGCGGGAACCGGCCACCTTAGAGGGGCAGGTAGTGCGGATCTGTGACCGTATCGCCTATGTGAACCATGATCTGGAGGATGCGGTCCGGGCGGGGCTCATCAAGGAAAGGGATCTTCCCGCAGGTTGGTCCCCCTTGCGAGGACAACGGATTAATCTGATGGTCCAGGACTTGGTTGAAAACAGTTGCGGCAAAGGACAGCTAGGCTTTAGTCGAAAGCTGGCCCAGGCCACTGAACAGTTGCGACAGTTCCTGTTTCGGCGGGTGTACATGGCCCCGAGGGCCTTGGAGGAAGAGGAGAAGGTGGCGGGACTTTTGGGACGTCTGTATGACTACTATGTCTTGCATCCAGAGATTCCCCACGAGCATCTGGAGATTTCCGAGGAGGATCCGGCCGTATTGGCAAAGGATTACATCGCGGGGATGACAGACCGTTACGCCCTTTATGAGTACCAAAGATTGTTTCTTCCCAGCCGAGGGCCCAGATGAGGCTGTAAGATTCAGGGCTGGCGGCACAACGAAGACCATGGGGAGAAGGGTGAGAAAAACCTTTGTTCGGTAAGCAGGATATAGTTGCAACATGGCGAATGTAGAAATACTGTTAAGTTAAGTATTATGTAAGGAAGGAAGGTGTTGCTTGGTGGTTCCCCTCCTCACCAAAAAGTTGATCGAGGAGGTCCGCGTCCGCAGTGATATCATCGATGTGATTTCCAATTATGTGGAACTACGGCAAAGGGGCAAGAATCACCTAGGGCTTTGTCCCTTTCATTCCGAAAGGACACCGTCCTTCACCGTTTCGGCGGAAAAGCAGCTATATTACTGTTTCGGCTGCGGTGCCGGTGGAAATGTTTTTAACTTTATCATGGACATTGAAAACCTAGAGTTTGTCGATGCTGTGAGATTTCTGGCTGCACGGTGTGGTGTGACGATTCCGGAACAGCTTACCCCGGAGCAGCAGCAACAGCAAAGAAGGCTGGAAGCCATTTATGCAGCCAATGCAGTGGCTGGTGAGTTTTATGCCCGCTGCCTGCTGGAGACGAAGCGAGCTGCCCCTGCCCGGGAATACCTGGCAAAACGTGGGCTCAGTCCCCAGGTGATTAAAGAATTCCAATTGGGATATGCTCCTTCCGGCTTCGAGGTGTTGAAGGGTGCCTTGAAGCGCAGTGGCATAGATGAACCAGTGGCCGTTGAGGCGGGTTTACTCGCTGTGTCCAGCAAGACCCAGCGGACCTATGATCGTTTTCGACACCGGATCATGTTTCCGATCTGGAATCCTCAGGGAAGGATCATTGGTTTCGGCGGTCGGATCCTCGCCGGCGATGGCCCCAAATACCTTAACTCGCCTGAATCTCCAGTGTTCAGCAAGAAGGACAACCTATACGGGTTGCACTTGGCTCGGCCTAGCATTCGCCAACAAAGGCGTGTGGTGATTGTAGAAGGGTACTTGGACTGCATTGGCCTGTATCAGTTTGGGATCACCAACGTAGTGGCCCCGTTAGGAACCGCCTTCACCAGGGAACATGCGCGATTGTTGGCCAGGGAGTGCGACACAGTGTTGGTCGCCTTCGACGCCGATACGGCGGGAGTGGCAGCTACCTTGCGCAGCTTGGATATCCTGGCGGGGCAGGGACTGCAGGTTTTGGTTATTGATCTGCCTCAGGGGGAGGATCCCGACAGCTTCATTCGTAAGTATGGTGCACCAGCTTGGCGGCAACTAGAGGAAAGTGCCCTGTCTTTGTTGGACTTCAAGCTTCGGGCGGCTTTGCGGGGTGTGGATAAGGCCAACAGCAATTGGCAGATCCATGGAACGAAGGCGATCTTGCCTATTCTACTGGGTATTGAAAGTCCTGTGGTGCTGGAAACCTACCTTGGCAAGGCTAGTGATTGGCTAGAACTCCCCGTAGAGGTATTGCGGGCGGAGGTGGCCAGGCATCAACGGAAGCAAGGAGGAAGGTTGCCGCTGCGGCATATAACTGGAAAAGCGGGATATAATAGTAAAGATTATGGGCAGCGGAGGATAAGCAACAAGTACTTGGCGGAAAGAAGACTGTTGCAGGGGGCCTTGGCCCATCCGGAGTACTTGGAGGAGATCCGTCAGGCGATCAACGAAGAATTTTTTGCACACCCGATTTTTCGCAGGATATATTCGGTGCTTCTCGAAAACAATTATGGTAGCACCACGCGCATCGATCAACTCTTTGACCTTGTGGAGGACGAAGAGATTCGAAAGACTCTAGGAATGTTGGTCAGTGACACTCCAGACAACTTGCCGGACTGGAGGGACTGTGTCAAGCGGATGCGTGAGCAATACCTTCAGCGCTGTTTCGACAGCCTGGAGAAGGAATTGCGGAACTTGAACACCAACGCCGCCGATTACTTTGACAGGTTGGTGGATTTGTTAATAAGGTATAGGGAATGCAAGGAATTACTGATGCAATGGAAAGAATCATATGTGGGCCAGTGAATTTTAGCCAGAAAGGAGGGAGGCACTAATGAAGAAGGATTTGACAGAGATTAACGGCTTGAAGTCCTTACTAGTAGAAGGTAAATCGGCTGGTGAGTTGAGTTATAAGCAGATCATGGATACGCTGCAGGATGTGGATCTGGATCCGGATCAGATTGATGAGATCTATCAGCTGATGGAAAAGGAAGGGATCAATATCATCACCACCGATGGTGAGGTGGTGGACGCGTCGCAAAACGGTAAAGACTCCGTAGAGGAAGATCTGGATCTGTCGGTACCGGATACTGTTGATCTTGATGATCCCGTGCGGATGTATCTGAAGGAGATCGGCCGGATTCCCCTGTTGGATGCTGAGAAGGAAGTGGAATTGGCAAAACGCATTGAGCAAGGGGATGAGGAAGCCAAAAGGGAGTTGGCCGAGGCGAATTTGCGTCTGGTCGTGAGTATCGCCAAGCGATATGTGGGTCGCGGAATGCTGTTTTTGGACCTGATCCAAGAGGGGAACATGGGCTTGATGAAGGCCGTAGAAAAGTTCGAGTACCGTAAGGGCTTTAAGTTCAGCACCTACGCCACTTGGTGGATTCGCCAGGCGATCACCAGAGCGATTGCGGATCAGGCCCGTACTATTCGGATCCCGGTGCATATGGTGGAGACCATCAATAAGCTTAACCGGGTACAGCGGGAGTTGCTGCAGGAACTCGGCCGGGAACCAACGCCGGAGGAGATCGGTGAGGCCATGGGTCTATCCGGTGATCGGGTGCGGGAGATTATGAAAATTGCCCAGGAACCAGTATCGTTGGAGACACCGATCGGCGAAGAGGAAGACAGTCACCTGGGTGATTTTATCGAGGATCAGGACGCCTTGGCGCCGGCAGAGGCTGCGTCTTTCCAGATGCTGCGGGAACAGCTAGAAGAAGTCTTAGAAGGTTTGACTGAAAGAGAGCAAAAAGTCCTCCGACTCCGATTTGGCCTAGATGATGGCCGCACACGGACCTTAGAAGAAGTAGGGAAGCAGTTCGGTGTAACGAGGGAGCGAATTCGTCAAATCGAGGCGAAGGCCCTTCGTAAGTTGCGCCATCCAAGTCGAAGTAAGAAGTTGAAGGATTTCCTGGAGTAGGGTTGATCCTTTGAGGATTGACCTACCAGCTCTTTTCTTGTATAATTAGAGTCGAGTCGTTCCTCGGTAGCTCAATGGTAGAGCACCCGGCTGTTAACCGGGTGGTTGCTGGTTCGAGTCCAGCCCGGGGAGCCATGGGCCCTTAGCTCAGCGGCAGAGCAGTGGACTCATAATCCATTGGTCGCTGGTTCGAACCCAGCAGGGCCCACCAGACTTCTTCTTTCCTTCCATTTTCCATGTTTAGACTTCTTTTCATATGTCCCTCGGGATGTTGCCAAGTACCCTTTTCAACCGGTTTGCAGACAATTCATCGTGTTCTTCAACAGATAAAAATGGAGTCCTTGTTCTTTCTTCTTTGTGCTGGTCAGCGTGGACAATATCCTTTTGCCCTCAGGGTGAGACAATGGCAAAGGCCAAGGGCAAAGGACTTCAACCGTTGGCGTGCTGTTGTGTAGGGAAAGGGCCTGCCTTTGAACTAGGGTGGGAGAGCCGTTTGCCCTTTCTGAGGTTGGCTGAGGGGACAAGTCATGGTATGGGATTCCTGAGGGAATAGATGAAGCCGGGAAGCGTGTAAACTGACGGGAAGGATCAGTCCTTTTGGGGACGTGCCCTTCCCGTTGTTTGCGTCGTGGTATGTCAACTATTTGGAGGTGGCTACCTCCTGTGTCCCTTCATCTACTCCTTCACGGCGTATGATTACATATACCGCTGAGTCGATGGTACGGTTTGGAATGGCGTGCAATTGTCCTGCTTCGTCCATCACTTTGGTTTTCCGGATCGAGATCTCTTTGATGATCCCTTCGATGGCTCCGGTTTTTACCCGGTAACCGACCCGGAAATCCTTGTCGGAGATGAGGAAAATTCCCGCCAACAGGTCTTGGGTGACATTGGAGAAGCCAGTGGCCAAGGCCATAGCCACAAGGGCAATGGACCCTCCTAAGGCCAGGGAGATCTCAGTAAGACCCATCACGTTGAATACCGCCGCGAAGATGATGATCCAACTGATGGTGCTGATCATGGATAAAACCAAGGTTTTCAAAGTTGGATCCACACGGCTAAGGGAAAAGGCCTGGTTGACCACTCTACGGATGAGCCGGGTGACCAGGTACAAGACAGCCAAAGTGATTACTGCGGCCGGTATTCTACTCAAGTACGGTGTAACGGCTTGCCATAATTCCTGCATGTTTCGACTCCTTTCAAGCTATTGCACATACTATCTCTTCTTTGCTTAGGGAAAGAATCCTCCCGCGGACCTACTCCTTTCCTAATCTAGGAAGGCACCGGTGATCTGATTGTGGCGAGAAAAGAAATGAGTACCCCATCTGAAGGCGGTAAGACCATAGAGCATACTGCTCCAATCGATCGCGGCTAGATGGCGCGGATACCAACGGTGTCCTGGACAGAACCGGGAAAGGCCAAAACGGTAGGCATGGCGGAAGCGGGGAGATTGGCTTTCACCGTGGGCTTGGATGTAGGTGTACATTTTTATCAGATCAAAGGCGGCCTCGGGATATACCGGTAGGAACCCGGCGGCGATGTAGGGGGAGACGGTTCCGGTGGGGTTGTTGTCAATGGCATCGGCATGGTAGTATCCTTGATGATTCTCGCCGGCCCCATGGCCCCATACGAAAGAGGGCCATCCTCGTTCCCTCCAGCTGGCCTTGTCTGCCAGGGCCACATTATACATGATTTCCCGATAGTAGCCACTGACGGTGTAGTCATAGACTAAATAAAAGGGAAACTGGTAGACAAAGGAAGAAGGGATCCCGTGGGGCATGCCCGGGATGGTTTTCCCGTAACGCAGATAGGTTGGATGCTTATACAATTTGGTATCCTGAAAAGCATTGTGCCATAACTGCGCCCTTTCGGGGTGTACCTGGGCAATTATGTAGGCCAGGAGGGCATACTCATTGAAGGGGCAAATGGGTTCGGCGCCTTTACCCTCTTCCACGCTCATATAAAGAATACCCGAAACTTCGTCCGCAATGGCCGCGGACCAATCGATGGAGTGAAGTAGCTGTCTGGTGAGGTGGACCATTTCGGGGTCCTGGAAGTAGTTGGAGGCGAAGATGGCTCCACAGATGAAGATGGCCGTATCCACGGTGGAAAACTCCGCATTCATCCGCTGGCGTCCTGTCGCCACATCAAACCAGTGGCGAAAAAAACCGGTGGCTTTATCCCGTTCAGGACGGCACTGGGCGTGCCGGTGGGCCATGGTGCGCAGTGTGGTCAGGGCCTTGGCCGGTGCAGCGGAGTCCCAACCAGCGTGATGGGCGATGGCTAACCCGATCAACCCCACACCGTTGGCGGCCACGGAACAGGGAATGTCCTCCTGCCCCTCGAAGACATAGGCATCACGATACATACCTGTGGGCGCGTACCGCAGATGGTCGATCAGCTTATAGGCCTTGTAATGCTGTTCGTCAAGGAAGCCTTTCAGTCGGGCCGGTAGGGCATCGTAGTCTCTGTAGCCTAATGTCTTAAGCATAGAGCACCTCGCCTGTTCTCGTTAGGTAGACATTGCACATCTAAGGTCTGTTCTCCTGCCCTTTTGGACTAGTACTTATTGCCTAATTGGCATTCCTTTAGGGCTTTAGACGAAGATAGGAGCCACAATGACAAGGTATGCCGAAAAGGAAGAGTTGGTGCCGGTTTGGAGGGGTGTTTATCAGCGGCGGCTAGTCTCTACGGGAAAAATTCGCTCTTGCCATCCCAGGGATGATATGGTATACTTGCCTTACCAAGTGAATAGATCCACGCATGCCGAGTGTCTTTATGACAGCGGGGGACCCAATCTTTTGGGGTGAAGCTTATCTTTCAAGCGGGGCTACCCTTTCTGCCCTAACCCGACAGCTAACCTCGTAGGCTGTAGAAAGGAGGCGTGTGGTACCTTCATATGACCACGTAGCCTTTACGTGGTTTTTTTGTTTCGGTGACCGTAATCTAAGTATGAAAGGAAGGGTCGCGATGAAGGTCGAGAAGATTCTAACGGAACTGGAGAAGGCAAGGGGACAACTGGAAAACGCGCGGCGTCAGTCCGAAGAGAAGACGATGAAATCGGCCGTACAGGAGTACGAGCGATTGTTCAATCAATACCTGCGTATCGTGGGGATCCGCGAAGACTAGACGTAGGGTTCTTGTTGCTCAGGTGGAAAGGAGTACTGACCCCGTTGATTTCCTGCTTTGCCTGCTTACAAGTTAGCTGGTCCCTTTTTCTCCCTTGATTGGATCAGCTAGCTTTTTTCATCTCCACTAGAGTTCCCTTCCCCCTTACCCTGCAATTCACCTCACTATATCCCGGTCCCTGGGTACTTTGGCAGGATTGTCCTTAGTTTTAGAGAAATAAAATAGTATAAAATATGAATGGTTGGGGGATCGACATGAAAAGAATTGTTCTCCTATCGTATCTGATCGTCCTAGTGCTTAGCGCCTATGTGTACGCCGGACCGCTAGAGGAGTATGTAGTTACCGGCAGTAACGACTACAGCTGGAAGCTGACGTCCCAGACCAAACTGCCCAATGGGGTGGACGCCTATTTTCTCGACTTATATTCCGGTACTTGGCAGGGCATCCAGTGGAACCATCGTCTGCGGGTTCTCGTTCCGCCGGGACAGCCCACGGGTGTGATTCTGTTTATCACCGGCAGTGGTTCTGGGACAGAGGAGCTTGCCTGGTTTTCCGAGGCGGCAGTGTTGACCGGGCAAATTGCCGCGATCCTGCATGATGTGCCTAACCAGCCGTTGTTTGGGGGCATGCGGGAAGATGAATTGTTGGCCTTTACCTGGCTGCAGTTTCTGAATACAGGGGATCCAACGTGGATCTGTCATCTTCCCATGACCAATGCCGCAGCCCGGGCCATGGATGCGGTGGACGAATTTATCTTGGAACGCCTGGGACGCCAACCCAACGGCTATATGGTCTGCGGTGCGTCGAAACGGGGCTGGACCACCTGGCTTGTGGCCGCGGTGGACGAACGGGTGATTGGTATTGCTCCCATGGTTTACGACAACCTGAATATCCCGGCCCAGATGGCTCATCAGGTGGCTGTGTGGGGCGATTTTAGCTACAAAATCGGGGACTACACCTCGTTGGGGCTTCATGAAGTACTTGGGACGCCGATGGGGCAGGCCTTGGTGGACATTGTTGATCCCTACGCCTATCGAGAAAAGATCACCATGCCGAAGCTGTTGTTCATGGGGAGCAATGACCCCTACTGGGCCGTGGATGCGGTGCATCACTACCTGTACGACCTTGTGGGCGACACCTACCTCTATTACGTGGCCAACGGCGGCCATGATTTGGGCGGAGATCCACGGGTGATTATTCCCACCCTGGTGGCCTTCTGCCGCAACGTGTTTCAGGGTGACTTGCCCTTACCGCAGTTGACCTGGGAAGTGACCGAGGACGGGAACGAGATCTATTTCCAGGTACAAGCGGATCAGCCGGTGAAGGCGGCCCGGTTTTGGCTGGCGCTGAGTCCCTTCAAGGACTTCCGTACAGCCACCTGGACCAGTGTGGACGCGAGGGAAATAAACTACAATCAGGTGCAACATAAGTTCCTGAAGTTTAAGGACCCCTTGGCTGTTTACGGTGAGTTGGTCTTTGAAACTCCCTTGGGAAGCTATTCCCTTTGCACACCGGTATATGTGTTTGAGTAAGGAGTCGGGCGATGAAGGTTAGCGATGTGGCAGCAAAGGTGGAGCAGATTGCTCCCCTCAGTTACGCGGAAAGCTGGGATAATGTGGGCCTGCTTCTGGGGGAAGCAGGCCAAAGTGTCCAGAAGGTGCTGGTGACCTTGGACGTGGATCGGGAAGCGGTGGAGTATGCTATCGCACAGGGATGTTCCCTTATCGTTGCCCATCATCCCTTGATCTTTAAGCCCCTGTCCAGGATTAACCAAAGCACCGAGCTGGGAAGACTAATTTCCACGCTAATTAAGCACAATATTGCCGTCTACGTAGCCCACACCAATATGGACGCGGCGGAACAGGGTCTGGGCCAGTGGGTGGCGGAATTGTTCAACCTTCAGGACGTGAAGGTCTTGAGTAACACTGGGGTACAGCTGTACAAGATTGTGGTTTATGTGCCGAAGGGCAGTGAAGATGCGGTGCGGGACGCCCTGGCCGCAGGGGGAGCAGGACAGATTGGCAACTACAGCCATTGTACCTTCCAGGCCCCCGGTACCGGTACCTTTCTTCCCTTGGAAGGGACTAATCCCTACATTGGTACCGTAGGTACCCTGGAGCGGGTGGAAGAAGTACGCCTAGAGACGATTGTCCCTCAGCAGCATTTGCATCGAGCCATCTCCCGGATGCTTGTGGCCCACCCCTACGAAGAGGTGGCCTACGATGTGTACAAGCTGGAGAATAAGGCTCCGGTGGGGATCGGTCGCCTCGGGCGGTTGCCGGAACCGATGACCTTACGTCAATTGGCCCGGCACACCGAGGAAGTGCTGAAGACCACGGTCTTGGTCGGTGGTCCCCTGGAGCAAATTGTGGAAAAGGTGGCCCTGTGCCCCGGCAGTGGGGGAGGTTTGGTGAACACTGCTGCCAGCCAGGGAGCTGACGTATTGATCACCGGGGATGTGAAGTATCATGAGGCCATGGAAGCCCAGGCCCGGGGTTTGGCCCTGATTGACGCGGGACATCGGGCGACGGAGTTGCCCTTTGTAAAGCGGGTCGCGGCGTATTTGGCTGCGGAAGGCTGTCCTGTGGAAGGATATGTGCCGAAGGAAGCTAGCATATTACAACCATTAACAGACAGCTGAGAAACCTTTTGCCGGCGTTTTGACAGCAGGTTTCCGCTGTGTTACAATGCAGTTGCCACTTAGTTAAGACAGCCAAACTCCTGAGTAAACTAGGTGATCGCGCTAGTATGCGAGGAAAGTCCGGGCTCCACAGGGCATAGTGCTGGGTAACACCCAGTGAGGGCGACCTCAAGGAAAGTGCCACAGAAAACAAACCGCCCCCTTTCGGGGGTAAGGGTGAAAAGGTGCGGTAAGAGCGCACCAGCGGTTAGGCGACTAACCGGCTTGGTAAACCCCACTAGGAGCAAGACCAAATAGGAGGGAGTTAACGGTGGCCCGCCGGTTCCCTCGGGTTAGGTCGCTAGAGAAGCTAGGCAACTAGTTTCCCAGATGGATGATCACCCTCGACAGAACCCGGCTTATCGGTTTACTCAGGAAGGATTACCCCGGAATTTCCGGGGTTTTTTATTTCACCCCGAAGGGTCCTGCCTGTTCTGTTTCCCTCTGCACCTGAGTAGAATTAGGTAAGGGATTTCTTCCAAAGGGTGATTTTCGTGTTACGCAAGCTCCTTGCGAGACTCTCTCCAGGCAACAATCCACCCTCCGGCCAGAGTTTTCTCGGTGGCTCCATGGTGCTCATGTTTAGCGGCTTTATCAATCGTGCTATCGGCTTTCTTTATTCGGCCTATATCATCCGCTGGGCGGGGGGCGAGGCCATGGGCCTGTATCGCATGGCTGCACCGGTTTATGTCACTTTGCTCACGGTGGCTACTGCGGGAATCCCCTATGCCCTGGCGGTGCGCGTTGCAGAGGAATTCGCCACCAACCACCCCACCAGAGCCCATCGGGTTTTTACCAAGTGCCTCCGGCTTATTCTGCTTACCAGCTGTATATCTTTGCTGGCGTTGTCACTAATCCTGGGCCCCTTTTCCCACCGGGCCTTCAGTGATCCCCGGGCCCGCAAGATCGCCTGGACCCTCGCACCTTGCCTCCTTATTGGTCCGGTGGCATCTCTCTTGGAAGGATACTTTGAAGGTCGCAAGCTGATGGTTAGCCTGGGTTTCGCCCAGGTGATAGAGCAGCTGACCTTTACCACGGTCACCTTGGGATTGGTCTATTTTGTCGGCGGAAAAAACACCGTGTTTGCTGCCCAGGCCATTGCCCTGGGGACAGGTGCTGGGTTGTTAGTCCTGGTGCTCATCCTTGGCACCCTGTACTGGATGGACAAAAGGAACACCACAGAGAAAGGGAATACGGCGACTCCGGTGCCCATGGGGTGGGTTCTTAAGTTGGCCTGGCCCGTTGCGGTGGGCAAACTCATCAGTTCCGCAAGTCTTACCTTCAACCTACTGTTGATCCCCGCACGACTACAGGTTTCGGGCCTCACCGTATCCCAGGCCACCGAGCAGTTTGGGTTGTTGATGGGTGTGGCCATCCCCCTGGTGTTCTTGCCCAATATCATTAGTTTTTCCCTTTCCCGGAATCTGGTTCCTAGCATCTCCGCCGCCTGTGCCCAGGGGGACCGGGAGATGGTCCGTTACCGGATTAAGACCTCCCTGGAAACTAGCATTGTTTCGGGTCTGCCCTTCGTGGCTCTGCTGGCCTGCCTGGCCAAGCCCATCTGCCAGTTGGTCTACGGCCAGCCCCAGGCGGCAGCCATTGCCACCATCGTGGCTTTGGGCGGTCCCTTTGCATACCTGCGTCAGACCACCCAGGGGATTTTGGAGGGCTTGGGTAAACCCGGTGTCTCCCTGCGCAACTACATGTTTGGTCTAGGAGCCGATACCCTGGCGGTATACTTCCTGGCCGCATCTCCCCTGGGGATCAAGGGAGCGGCTATGTCTACGGTGATCAATTTCACCGTGGGCGCAGTGGCGAACCTGATTAGCATACACCGGATAAGCCCCCTGGGGCTTAATTGGTCCGGTGCGGTCCTGGCCCCGGTGGGGGCCGCCGCGGTAGGCGGGATCGTTGGTTCCCTGGTCTTTTCCCAGGTGAGATTGGGGTTGGCCAGTTCCCTGGCTTTGGCGGCCCTTGCGGTGTTTGTCGTCTACTTCTTTTTACTCCTCACCACCGCTTCGGGCCAGCGCATGTTTCGGCGGCTTTTGGCCATCAATCCCTTCACCCGTTAGAGCTTTCTTACTACCCGCACTTCCAAAGGAGGCCCTGAGCGTTCCCGTAGCCATGCACAGAGGATGCCCACTAGCACCATGCCGATGGCAATGAGGGTACTTCCCCGGGGAAAGAATACCTTGCCGAGGAAGTATCCACCCAAGCCGAGCAACACGGGGAAGAAAAGTACAAAGGCTAGTCTGGGCAAAAAGGCTGCACCCGGCAGTTCCACCAACACCCGATCTCCCGGTTTGGCCCCGGTGGTGTCGGTGGCCTTGGACAGCACCACGGTGGCCGGACAGCCCCCACATTCCTGGCAATTGTGGGCACAGGCCTCGATCCGTTCCACCCGGATGAGTACTTCTCCCGGTGCGCATTCCCGGACCACGATGGCTTCTTGGCGCACATTAACACCCCTCTATCCTAGTTCTAAGGTGATCCTAACACGGGATTTTCCCATTGACAAATGAAAAAACTAAAAAAGGTCCACCGGCTGC
Organism: Bacillota bacterium; assembly: GCA_012839765.1. Classification (NCBI taxonomy): domain Bacteria; kingdom Bacillati; phylum Bacillota; species Bacillota bacterium. Next base: position 8,547 of record DUMW01000072.1, on the reverse strand, counting down.
ACAGATCTACCTCCTAGGGCATAATAATGTAGTTAAGAAGAGGAACGGGGGGAGAAGGATGAATCTGCGCGATTTTGCCGGTTTGCCGTACCTATTGGTGGGAGCAGCGATTCTGGCCGGTTCGCTATTGATCCAGGGAATCCTGGGTGCCCTTGGTGTGTTGCTTTCCGTGGTAGCTGGCGTGCTTTCGGTGATCCGTTTCATTGGAACCTCGGTCCTGCTTTTTGGGGTCTTTCACTTGGCGGTTTCCCTGCTCAAAGTGCATCGCCGAAAGGGTTTTTGGTAATAGTTGATGAATTAAAGCAGGAAGGACAATGTACACCCACGAAGAATAAAGGGAAACGGAAGGGATGCCAGTAATGTGGACAGAGCGTTTTGAGGAAATTGGCAAGATCGAATACGAAGAATTCAAAGAACGGATTAATGAAGTGATGGAGCGGGTGGCCGAGCGGGGGGTTTGTGTCACTGTTGTCGATGATTTGGACAGGCCCCAGGCCATCGTGCTCAATTTCGAAGACTTTCTAGAGTTGATCGATGATCTGGAGACTATCAGCGGATTAGTAGAGGAAGTGGATTTCGCCGGCGGGGGAGTCTCCCTGGAGGAAATTCTCGAAGAACTGGCTAAGGATGAAGAATAGCGAGGTTCTTCCCCCGCGTTCCGGTAATTAGCCTCTCGTCCGCAGTCTGTAGAAAGGGGTGGGAAGGGTGGAAGAGAGGATCATCGTCTCCCGTCCCAAAAAGCGTCGTCGAAACCCGCAATTGAGCTTACTTGTCTTTGTGTTGGCCTTCCTCGTCATCATTGCCGCCGGGGCCTACCTTTTTTTCAAACCTAAGGACGAAGAATTTCTGTTGGATTATTACACCTACGCCCAGGTGGGTACCCGAGATTTTGCCGAGACCCTCAGTGTGGTGGGAAGCCTCCGTCCCCGGCAGGTGAAGGAGATCCATACCTTGGCCGAAGGGGTTATTACCCAGATTTTAGTGGCGGAAGGGCAGGATGTGGTTCAGGGGGAGATCCTGTTGGTGATGGAGTCGGCGGAACTGGTCAAACGGCGGGATGAGGCCCTACGGAAGGTTAATCAGCAGGAGTTTGAACTGTCCAGCGCCCAGTATGATGCGGAAGCAGATCTGCTCCTAGGGGAGCAGACCCTGCGGGAAAGCCAGGAGAAGCTGGCGGAGGCCGAAGAACAGTTGGCCCTGTTGGAGCTTTTGAAGCAGTATGGCACCGTGGCGGAGAAGGAACTGCAGGATGCCCAAAAGCTGCTAGCGGAGGCAAAGCTCCATGTGGAGCAGGCAGAAAGACAATTGGAGATCAAAAGACGCCGGGCGGCAGCCACTGTGGAAAACGCCCAGGTAAATCTGGAGCTGGCCAAAGAGGAACTGGAGCAGATTCAACGGCTCATGGATAGTTTGGTGGTTACGGCTCCCATTGACGGGCGGATCCTGAGCTTGAATGTGAGTCTGCACCAGGAACTGGCGGCAAACAAGATGATCGGACAAATTGCGGATGTCTCGGATCAAGTGGTGGAGGTGCGGGTCACCAGCAGTCAAGCCGACTACTTGACCTTGGGACAAACCTGTCGGATCACGGTGGGCTCCACGGTCCTGCCTGGTCACATTACCTATATTGCCCCCTCCGCGGATACCCAGGGGGATAATCCCACGGTGGTGGTCCGAGTGGAGATTGACGGTTCGGCGGAAGGATTGCGCCCGGGCAGCAGCGCAGCTGTGGATATCCATCTCCGGGACCACAGGGACAGTCTGTATTTGCCCCGGGGAGCCTTCCTGGTAAGCGGCCAGCGGATGTTCGTTTATGTTCTGCAAGGGGACAAGGCTGTGCGCAGGGACGTGCGTCTTGGCATCATGGAGGGCAATTTTGTACAGATCTTGGAGGGATTGGAGGCCGGTGAATTGGTCATTACCAGTTCCTATGATGAATATAGACACAAAGAGGAGATCCGAGTCAATCCCCAGGGAGGACGGATGCAATGATCAGATTGGAGTCCATCAGTAAGTGCTATGATCGTGGTGGTGAGGAAGTCTGGGCCCTGGCCGATGTCAACCTGACCATCCAGCGGGGTGAGTTTATCTCAGTAATGGGACCGTCAGGCTCGGGAAAGTCTACTTTGCTCCACATCCTTGGCGGTTTAGATCAGGCCACCAGTGGCGCTTACCTCTTGGAGGAAGTGGATATCACCGAACTTAGTGACAAGGAACTGTCCCGGATTCGAAACCGCCATTTTGGTTTCATTTTTCAGGCATACAACCTGCTGCCGGAATTGACTGCCCTGGAGAATGTAGCTGTCCCCATGATGTATGGGGGGAAGGGTAAGCGGGAGTGGTTGCCCCGGGCAAAGGAGCTGTTGGAGCGGATGGGCCTGTCCCAGCGGCTGCATCATTACCCGAACCAGCTTTCCGGAGGTGAGCAGCAACGGGTGGCTATTGCCCGCGCCCTGGCCAACGAGCCTACTTTGCTTCTGGCCGACGAGCCTACGGGGAATCTGGCCAGTGACCAAGGGGAAGAAATCCTCCGGCTGCTACAAGAGCTCAATGACCAAGGCACCACCATCGTCCTGGTGACCCATGACCCCTGGGCGGCCTCCTTCGGCAAACGTCTGATCCGGCTGCGGGACGGTCGAATTATCCAGGATAGGGAGATTGCCAACCGGTTTACTTCCGAAGAGATCCTGCAGGATCTTGCTTAGACTAAGGGGGGTTGTCCTGTGCGAAAACCGATGTTGATAGTGCTATTGATTTGCCTGCTTTTGCCGGCGGTGGTCAATGCTGATCCCATTGAGCTTAGGGTGGCTGATGCCATTAATCTGGCGCTGGAGCAAAATCTCGATCTTAGACTACTCCGACTAGATTATGAGTGGGCGTTAAGTGAAGTGGAACGGGCAAAGTTCGTTGGAGACGAGCAGATGTACAAGACCGCAGTGGAGAACTTCAACCAGGTGGCGGAACAGTATCAGCAGCAGCAAAAGTCTCTCAGCCGACAGGTGGTTACCAGCTACTATGAATTGCTTCAAACGGAGCTGTCGGTGGCCAAAGCCTATGATCAGGTTAAGCAGGCCAGGCTCAATTATGAACAGGAGCAAGTGCGCTTTCAGGCGGGTCTGATTCCGCAGATCACCTTGTTGCGGGCGGAGAATCAGATTACCCTTGCCGAAAGCTCCTACATAAATGCCCAGCACAATCTGGAGACAGCCTATCTAGAGTTTAAGCAACTGTTAGGCCTGGCTTTGGACCAGGACATCCTTTTGGTGGAACTGATTGAACCGGAGTATGAGCCCATCGACGTTTCCTTCCAGGAGGCCTATGCCGGGGCCCAGTTGGTAAGCAAGGAGTTGCAAGCCGCCCAGGAGGCGGTGGACCTGGCCAGCCGTCAAGTGTCCCAATTGGACAACGAGTATACTCCCCGGGTGGAGTTGGAGAAAGCCAAGGTTCAACTGGAGAAGGCCAAGGTTCAATTGGAAAAGGTGACCCAGACCCTGTACTTCCAGGTGCGGTCCGCCTACTGGACATTGAAGAACGGGGAACAGGAAATCGAGGCCAAAGAGCGGGAGCTAGTCCTGGCGGAAAAGGAGCTGCAATCGGCCCGGGTTAAGTACCAGGCCGGCCTCATCAGTGAAGAAGAACTGGCCGGTGAGGAACAAAAGTACAATGAGGCGGAGCGGGCTTTGAAGGAGGCCAAATGGGCCCACCGCCAAAGGAGCTTAGACTTTCTGGAGATGATCGGACTGGCTAAGCCGGTTTGGAGTGAAGGACAGGATGCGTTGGACAGTACTCTTTCTGATTAGCCTTATTTTCCCTCTGGTATGTTTCCTTGGGGAAGTGGCGGAACCTGTGCCTTTGGAAGAGGCCATCGCTTTGGCCTTGGAGCGCAATCGGGAACTGCAGTTGTTCTATCGCCAATGGGATCTGGCCCAAAGGCAGGAAGGGGCAAAGACGTTGCCGGAGCTGCAGGTCCACACTACGCCCCTGGCGGTGACGGAGCAGGGAATGACCAGGCCCACTGGCCAGGTGGTGTTGAAAGTGCCCCTGGGTCAATGGGGTGCTGCCCAAGGGCAGGTTACCTTCCAGATGGACGAAGGTTTCAGCTACCAGCCTTCGGCCCAGATTCAAGTGAATTACCCCCTCTTTAGGTCGTTAGAGGGCGAGGCTGTTCCTGAGGAAGATGCATTGACCCAGGCGCGCAACGATCTCATCGTCAAAGTCTATGAGACGATGATCGCATACATTAAGGCTGAACAGGAGCTGGCTTTCCAAAGGCGTCGGCTGGAGCATTATGAAGCGGAGCGCACCGGTATCCTGCTTACGAACGGGGATTCGAACCGGCTTTTTACCGTCCTCCAACAGATTGAAGAAACCACTGCGGCCATTGGCAGGCTGGAACTGCAAAGGGAACAGGCCCGGGAGGATTTCGGACAACTATTGGACCGGCCAGACGTCTATCCGGCCTATCTGGAGCCAGAACCCCTTACGATTATCTTGGACCAAGAAACGATGATGGAGCGGGCGCTTCAATATAGTTCCAGCTGTGTTGCGGCCCGTGAGGCACTGGAGGCTGCGAGAATGAAGTTGGAGCACTTACAGCGCTTTGGTGGTTGGGACCTCAATCTGTCCCTGGGCGGTGCCTGGTCTCCAGAAGGGACCGATTACGGTCTGTCTTTCACTGCCAGCACCAGCTTGTCCCGAAGCAAGGCCCTGGAGTTGGAAGCGGCCCAACTACAACGGGAGCAGGCAGAGCTTCAACTGGAGCTTACCACCTTTGCGGTGGAACAGGAGATAAGCGGCCTCTTTCGCCAATTGACCCTTTTAGAGGAGACGATGGAGCGATTGGCTGTGCGCAGGTCTGAGACCGGGGAGGAGCTGGAAAAGCTCCAGCGGCAATACGCCGCGGGGATGATCACCGAACTCACCCTCCAGGCCGTGGAGTTGAATCTCGAGGAACTGGCCATCCAGATCCAGTCCACGCGATATGACTATCTTCTGCTGCAGTTGGAGTTGCTCCGAAGGTGTGGTTTTGCCCTGGAAGAACTGGTTAGAGGACGGTGACAGTCTTGCGGTTCAGGAATCAATTGTGGCTGGCTTGGCGGCAGACTCGGCGGAGACTCTTTGAGTCCTTCTTGATTGTTCTGGCTATCGGTCTTGGGGTCAGTGTGATTATTGCCGTTTTGTCGATGTTTGTTCTTATCGAGGAACAGGAGAGGGTTCTGTGGGATACTGATTATTACCGTGCTTTTGAGATCTCGGAACCTCCCGTGGATATGCGCGATTTCACTTCGCCCCTATCTCCGGTGGTGCCGGTGGACCAGGCCCAGCGGGTACAGATCAAACTGGAGGATCTACGGGAGTTCAAGCAATTGCTACCGGAAGGTTACTTGGTTTTCATGGAATCGAGACTATCGATGGTCTGTCCCTTGCTGGAAGCCGCCCCCACGGGATCTCCAGAGTCTGGCTATCCGGGCTGGGAGAATTATGTGGAGATCCTGAGTCTTACCCCTGATGCGGTGGTCTTCCATGATTACAAACTGCAGGATGGCCAATGGTTTGTGGAGGACGATGTCATGTACCGCAACAGGGTAGCGGTGATTGGTGACAAGCTGGCGGCCCGGATCTTTGGTGACCAAAACCCCATCGGGCGGACAGTACCCCTGATGAATTACCTTGGCGAGGAAATGCTGTTTACCGTCATTGGGGTGGTGCAGGGCTTTGCCGAAGATTACGGAGAGGATTCTTGGAAGTATTGGGAGGACCCGGGGCAGTGGCTGTTGATCCCCCTCAATGCTACGGAACCGGCCAATGTGGAAGTGAGCTACGGTTGGTTCACAGTGGGAGTTTTGCCCGGTATCGATGTGGGGCAAGCCTATCACCATATCAAACGGGCTGCCGAACTGTATTTTGAAGAAGAAATGCAGATCTACGGATCTTACTTGAACTGGTTGGAGTATCAGAAGCAGACGGGCTTTTTTGCCAAGATCATCGGTTTGTTTGCCTCCATCGGTCTGTTGATCGCCGTACTCAACATCCTTAACCTGTTCTTGGCCCGGGTGTTGCGTCGCACACCCCAGATTGGCATCTCCAAGGCCTTAGGAGCTAGCGCCGCGTCGGTTTTTGCACAGTTTCTTTGGGAAGCCTTCCTGCTCGGAGTGGCTGGTGCTGTGGTAGGGATCGGTCTGTCTTTCCTCATGGTCAAACCTTTGCAGGGACTCACCGGTAGTGAATTGGTGGTGGAGAATAGTGCGGTGGGTATTGGGATTGGCATTGCCCTGGCCACCAGTCTCCTGTTCGGGGTGTATCCGGCTTATCAGGCGGCGAAGATCGATCCCGTTGAGGCACTACGGACGGAATAGAGGAGGATGGGAAATGTTTGCAGCGATCAGATTCACTGGCAAGCTGATGAAACGCCGGCCCCTCCGGACCTTGCTTACCATCCTGGAGATTGCTTTGGGGACCTGGATTCTCATCATTGTCCTTACGATGGATTTTCAAGGGAGGGACCAACTCCTGCAAACCCGCAGACTCTACGGGAATCACTTGGCGTCCATCTATCTGACCTCTCCGGAGCAGTATCGGGACCAAGGAAGTGGGATGATGGTGATTTCGGAGGCTATCGCCTACGATTCTTCCTTGGAAGCCTTCGATTACATGTTCCGCATGGAAGATTTGGCTTTGCTTCGGGAAAACAGCCTCCACATTGATTCTGTCTATACGGAGTCCTCAAACTGGCAAGGGGTGGTGCAGTTTGGCCAGCAGGAGTATTACGTCAACACGGTGATGGGTACTACTGAGGATTATGCGGAAGCTGTGAACCTACGTATTATCCAAGGACAGTTTTTCCTGGAAGAGGATGTTAAGGCGCAGAATCGGGTAATGGTTATCTCCGAAACTATGGCCAAAAGTCTCTTTGGGGATCGTTCTCCTGTCGGGGAAAAACTGCGGATGAGAAATAGCTATAGTGATGAGGTCTTTGAGTATGACATTATCGGGGTCTTTGAACCTTTCACGAACGTGCAGACCATGATCCTTTACAATGAACCCCACGCGATTGTTCCCTTAGGGACCCAAAACTTTACGTCCTACCCTATCGAGGAGAGGTTTTACCAGGTCGTGATTCGCAGTGACAATATCCATGCCGCGGTGGAGGAGGCCCGGGTCCTTATGAAACAGAAGTACGGGGATAATGTGGAGATTGAAGCGGACTATTTCAGTAACCGCACCGAGTCCCTCGGTTATACAATCCGTACGTTGACCATGTTTTTTGGGGCTTTTGCCTTTGTGGCGGTGGTGGTCAGTGCCATCGGGATTCTGAGTATCATGTTGGTTAGTGTGGTGGAAAGGACCAAAGAGATCGGTTTGCGCCGTTGCCTAGGTGCTACCAAGGGGTCCATCGCCCTGTGGATCCTCACTGAGTCATGCCTGCTGACCCTATTGGGTAGTCTGTTGGGGTTGCTAGCTGCCGCACTATCCAGCAACTATGTGGTGGGAGATCTGATCGGTGGTGTGCTCTACGGTGGTCTGTTTTTCACTGGCGGAATGCATTCTTTAGCGGCAGTGGTTTCGGTGGGTATAATGCTACTAGCCGGTGTCATATTTGGTTTGTACCCTGCGGTGCAGGCAGCAAGACTGGCTCCGGTGGAAGCGTTAAAGGAATATGTTTAACATCAAAGACGGATATGCCAAATAGGGCCATGCCGATCGTGATAGTTGCTGAGTTGGAACAACAGGGGCTTTGCGTTCCGGAGGAGAATATATAGGAACCATAACCAACTACTGTGACTGAGGATGTTGCTTATGCAAATCAAGCTGACATTGCAGAATGTGCATGAGGGCCCAGTGCGCTTGCCTCGAGCCAACCTTCACATACTGCAAGCGTTCGTCTACCATCTTTTTTCGGAGAGACTCGCAGATTTTCTTCATAATGAGGGTTTTCGCTACGGGAATCGTGTATTCAAACTGTTCACTTTTTCGTGGCTGTCGGGAAGCGGACCGGTCCGAAGAGTAGATGAGCACATCCTTCTTTTTCCGCCTTTAACCCTATCTCTTTCGTCGCCTCTATTGTATATCGTTCAAGACGCTGTTACGGGTGCCCTGACGTCGGATACCTATCGTCTGGGTAACAACTTTTTATGTTGTCAGGAAGTAGAAGTAATAGATCAGCAGGTAAGCAGTGAGAACGTGGTTGTTAAGACACTCTCCCCGATTACCTGTTATACTACTTTGTACAAGCAGGATGGCAGCCCATATACCGTCTTCCATGAGCCGGAAGAAGCGGAGTTTCAGCGCCAGATTGATGATAATCTGCGGAAAAAATACCGTATTTGTTGGCCAGATCGTCCCTTACCGGAGAGTCAGGTGCGATTAGAACCAATTGATACTCCTAGGCGGCAGATTGCACTGTATAGTAAGGAATCCACGATGCCCACCAAGGGATGGTGGGGGACTTTTCGTGCGACGGGGCCTAGAGAGTTGCTGCAGATGGGCTTGGACGCAGGATTCGGCAGCAAGAATAGTGGTGGTTGGGGTTGTGTGCAATTGATAGGA
>DUMW01000071.1 GCA_012839765.1 Bacillota bacterium | reverse complement strand
TATCCACCTACCTTTCTTTTGTTGTATCATAATCCATCTGTGCACCAGTGGTGACAGGAGCAGGTTCCCTATCCCGCAAAAAGAAGAATTCTTCACCCGCATCGCTAACGACCGCACGGACACCGCCCAAACCCTTGACAAGCCCTTTAGGAGTGGTAAAATAAGGATGAGTTAACCATGTCATTGTTCAATCTACTTCAGATACTGGATAGACCAGTGCCTTCCGCATGATCCTGTCTTTTTCCGCCCTTGTATCCCTAGTTTTAGACCGCCATCCAATCTAAATTAGGAGAGGGGTAGACCCATTGTTCAAGTGGTTTCGGAACACCAAAATAGGGATCAAACTGGTCATCGCTCTATCCACAAGTATCTTAGGATTTGCAATATTCGCCATCGTGAGCTTATCCAGGATGTACAATATGCGGGAGATCGTTGAAGACCTGCAGCGGCAGAACGAGATGGCAAACATGCTTTCCAGTCTGCAAAACAATTTGGTGATGCTGGCATCCACCGTGGATCTCTTGTCTAGCGAAAGCGAGGTAAACCATGCCATCCTGATCTGCGAAGGAGACTTGCAACTATTGGATGAAAAAATGGCCGAAGAAACCGACCAAGAACTAAGGAATCAATGGGCCACCTTCAATGAACGCTGGATCCAGATCAAGCAGGACATCGACTACACGATGCAAAACCTGGCCGATGCCAGGACCCGGGGCGACTATTACGATCTTGATGTTTACCAAAACCTTAACGAATTCCGGGTCAAGCACGGGCAGCTCATTGAAACCTTGGAACAGGTGGTAAGGACCAGCATGGCCCTGGCCCGTTCCAGACATGCTAGAGCCAATGAGCAGTTTTCTCGGATGCTACAACAGATGGGTATTCTTGTTGCCGCGATCCTCGTCGCCGTGCTTGTCCTGGGATATACCGTCTTCCTCAGCATTTCTCGCCCCTTAAGACGACTGCATGAAGCCGCCACCGTAGCCGCCGAGGGCGATCTTACCGTCAAAGCGACCATAGATGGTGAAGATGAAGTGGGACTGGTGGGTCGAGCCTTCAACCAGATGATCAACTCCCTGCGGAGCCTCGTCCATCAAATTGAGGGTGTAGCCGCTAACCTAAGCAGTTCCAGCCAAGAGTTGGCCAGCACAGCGATGGAAAACGGTAGCTCTGTGCAGGAGATGGCGGCAAACATCAGTCAATTTGCCGCGGCGATCCAACAGGTTAGCGCCAATACAGAGAAGATGTACGAATCTGCCCGGCTAGTCAATGAAGACGCCTCCGCGGGCAAGGACCAGATCATCCAGACGGTAGAACAGATTCGCGCCATCGAGGCCCATGTGATTGATCTGGCAGCAGCAGTAAAGCAGTTGGGTGAAAACTCCGAGCGCATCGGAAAGATCACCGATACCATCACCGAAATCGCCGAGCAGACCAATCTCTTGGCGCTGAATGCTGCCATTGAAGCCGCCAGGGCAGGGGAGCATGGTCGGGGCTTTGCCGTTGTGGCCGATGAAGTAAGGAAACTAGCAGAACAGAGTGCTGCAGCCGCGACCGATATCGGCCGGCTGGTCCAACAGACTACCCAGGCCACCAGAAATACGGTGGAAAAGGCCGAGGAAGGAGCCCAGCAAGTACGGGAAGGGGCCCAAGTGGTGGAGACCACCAGTCAGGCTTTCAACAATATCATTGTGGCCATAAACAATTTGAGCAAGGAAATCCAGGAGATCCACTCAGCAACCCAGCAGCTAAGCTCGGGAAGCCAGCAGATCGCCGCGGCCAGCCAGCAACAGTCAGCACAGATTCAGCAGATCGCCACCGCGGCGGAAACCTTGGCCAACCTAGGCCAGGACCTGAACGAGACAGTCCACCGTTTCAAATTCTAACCTATCCCCAGTGTGGGCCAACGGCCCACACTTTTTTCATTTCCCTTAACATTCCATCACTTTATACCGATACATATTAGTAAGGCGGACAGGACCGATTTCCCGTGCGGAACCGAACAAAGACATGGCTAACTCACCGACAGCGGTTTCGAAGGAGGGAAAGTCTTGCCAAAGGAGTCTAGTAAGAAAGTAGACGAACAGCAATATGTAGTGTTCTCCCTGCGGGGACAAGAATTCGCCATAGACATCCTCAAGGTCAGGGAGATTATCCGGCTGGTACAACCGACCAAGCTTCCCAAGGCCCCTGATTTCATCGAAGGGATCATCAATGTGCGGGGTGAGATTATTCCGGTCATTAGTCTGCGGAAGCGCTTTGGGTTGACAGAACAGGAAGACGAGGCCACGCGGATCATGATCGTGGAGCTCGACGAAATCCACCTCACCGGCCTCATCGTCGATGAAGTCTCGGAGGTTTTGCGCCTGCCCACCACCGCCATCGAGCCGCCACCCCAGGGCATCGATGGAATCCGGGCAGAATTCATCGAGGGCATTGGGAAGATTGATGACCGACTGCTGGTCATTCTGCGCCTCGGGAAACTGTTGAACTCTGCCGAGAAACTCGCCTTGGAAGCGGTCATACCGCGGAAGACAGACTAAACTTTGCTTAGGAGGCTGTCTATGTCTTTTCTTGACGATCTACCAGTATGGGGTAAGCTTTACTTGATCATAGGGGTCTTCGTCATCGGGATGGTCCTGATGACCACGGTGGCGGGGTTGAACCTGAATGACATGGGCACTACGCTGACCACCATCCATGACAATGACAACATCGTGGTCATTCTCCTTGAGTTAAAGCAGGCCTTGCAGCAGGCTCGCCAAACCCAGATCACCGCCCTGGTTCCCCAGTATCAGCCACAGATAGGGGAACTGTATGCGCGTTTTGAGCAAAACATGACCCGGCTGAAGAACGGCCTCAATGAGTTCTTGACGATCCCGGCCATCAACCATGACGAGACTGAACTGCGTAGCACCTTCCGCTTTGCCATAACAGAGTACGATCAAAAGATGACAACGGTCTGGGGTTTGATCGGTCAACCCAACAAGATAGATGAACTGTTCGCACTCCTTACGGAAACTAGGAACCTGGCTAACACAGCGGAACAGGCCTTAACGAGTCTTCTGACACTCCGTCAAGAACATAATAACAGACTCTACAACGATGCCATCGGCGAAAAGAATGCCGGGGTGCAGTTGTTGATCTTCCTGGCCGCCTGTTCCGTAGGCATCGGATTCCTGATATCCCATTATATCGTCCACAACATGGCCACCAGGCTACGTCACCTGGCCACGGCCACGGAAGAATTGGCCACTGGGCATCTCGGAGGCGAGGATGGAGTTGTCTCGGGCAAAGATGAAATTGGTCATGTGGCCCACGCCTTTGAAGTGATGAGGGCGAACCTGCGCGATCTGGTGAGTCAGGTGTTCCAAGTGGCCCAAGAGATCTCCGGCAGCAGTCATCAGCTGGCGGCGTCCGCCCAGGAGACCAGTGGGGCTGCCAATCAGTCAGCTTCCGCCGCACAACAATTCGCGTCCAACAGTGTACAGATGTCTACCAGTGCCCAATCGGTGGCGGTAGCGGCGAAACAAAGCCTGGACAGCTCCCAGGGAGCCCAGCGGGAGATGGAACAGGCGGTGAATCTCATGCACCGGATCCAGGATGCCGCGCGTCGCTCTGCCCATTCGGTGGATGATCTTGCCACCAACGCGGACCGGATCAACGAGATTACCGTACTGATCAGAAAGATTGCCGATCAGACCAACCTGTTGGCCCTGAACGCGGCCATTGAGGCGGCCAGGGCCGGTGAACACGGCCGGGGTTTTGCGGTAGTGGCCGATGAAGTGGCCAAACTAGCCAGACAAGCCCGTCAGTCGGCAGAAGAGATCGCCGCCCTCTTACAGTCCATCCTGGCCCAAGCCCGCAGTGCCTCCGATGATTCCAAGGACGCGGCGGAAAGGTTGATGGAAGGGCTCAGGACTGTGCAAAAGATCAATCGGCTCTTTGCTGACGTGGCTGCCGCCAGTGAAGAGGCCACGCGAGCCATTGAGGATATCTCCAGTGCGGCCCAGGAGATTGCCGCAGGAAGTCAGCAGATTGCGGTATCTGCCCAAAGGCAGTCTGGTGCCATCGAACAGATCAGCAATCTGTCCCAGAGCTTGGCCACTCTAGGAGAACAACTGCGCAATGTGGTAGGTTGGTTCAATCTCTGAGCAAACAGTCAGCCTTGTAAGAAGGGACCCGTCTGCTTGCAGTTTATGGAAAGTAATAATTGTAGACAACGACAAAACGGGGCAAGGAAGATGTATTCCGGAGCCCCGTTTTTATCCATGCTAGTGATATCTGTCAGGTAACGTCTGGTGATTCGGAATGGGAAGAAAAAAAGCACGTGGGTCAAACCCCGTGCATCCTAAGCACCCTTTAGAAAGCTTTCTGTGATTAGACAAAAAAATGGCAGGGGAGACAGGACTCGAACCCGCAGCCCCCGGTTTTGGAGACCCCCTCCCGCCCACGTCAGCCGCTCGCCTCCCGACCCCTTGATTTAAGCGGCTTCCGGGCAATGGAAGGATTTACCTTCATGCTTCGGCCGTTACCTTTTCCTGTATCACAGTG
>DUMW01000070.1 GCA_012839765.1 Bacillota bacterium | reverse complement strand
GGGCGATCACATTGGCAATGGTATAGGTTTTTCCCGTACCCGTGGCCCCCAACAGAATCTGGGCCTTCTTCCCCGCCAGGATGTTGCTGCTCAGCTTCTCGATGGCCTGGGGCTGATCCCCTTTGGGGGTGTAATCAGAAACCATGGTGAATTTCATCGTAATCGCCAGCTTCCTCCAAAATATCCGCAGTAGTCTCCCAGACGAAAGGCTGCTAGCCTAAAGTCATTTTACCATAGCAGATCGCTACATCCAAGACAAGGGTCCCGTCGGGAAACCAGCAGTAAATGTAGGTTTAGTCTCCATTATCGCACATATGTTCGGAAAGAACAACCCTGGGGAGAAGCGGCGGAGGATCCGGCCGATTGCTAATGAAGGAACAGGGAACAAGGCCCCTTGTCCCCTGCATTGTTGTTCACTTCTGCTTACCAGCCCAAGAGGTCCAACCCCGTGGCAGAGCTGGGCACCCGCAAGGCCGGCAGGTGTAAGCAACCGATGATGAGGACAGCTAAAACCACCACCAAAAGTAGGATATCCAAACTAATTCCCTTAATGGTAAGCCCCCCGACGGTGATGCTGGCCCCCTGCAACCGGGGACTAGCTAGCAGCCGGCGCCTGCGGTGCGCAAACCACCGCTTTCCTTGGAGGTAGCCCCAGCTACCAACGCGCACCAAGACCCGCAGACCCTCCCAAAGTAAGCTGCCCACACCCATAAGGCTTAACCACCTTGGCGGTTGCCATCGGAAGGCTTTACTGCGCAGTCCCGCCCAACACAAGGCCACACCTAAGCCCAAGGTGACCACCATCCCCACAAGATCCGCGGGGTTCCAGAAAGATAAGTTCTCATTAAAGACAAGCCCCAGCTTTTCGGCTGCCGGTTGGGCCCAGGTCTCAAGGAAGAACGTCGGCCTTAGACCGAACCCCAGGATCACCAGGCCCAAGACTCCCAAGGCCACTACGGTAGACCGGGTCATTACCTTGGGTTCCCACTGCTGTTTCGGCTTCCCTAGGAACATCAGGTAATACAGTTTGGCAAAGGATGTGGCGGTTCCTACACCCACTAATAGGAAGAGCCTTTCCACCCAAACCAGCCATGCAGGACCGGTGTCCGCGGCGAGACTAACCGCATGATGGAGTAAGGTCTTACTGGCATAGCCATTAAAGCCCGGTGCACCGGTGATCCCCAAGACCGCAAGAAGCATTAACACAGCGGTAACGGGTAGTCGCCGCCATAACCCCCCTAGCTGGTTCAGATCCGTAGTCCCCGTCTGCAGATAGACCACACCCACACCCAGAAAGAGCGCCGCCTTAAACAAACCATGGTTCACAATATGGTAGAGGGACCCCAAGAAACCGATTCCACCCGCTGGCCCCAAAAACAACCCAATGCCCAGGCCTAAGATGATGTACCCCATTTGGCTCACACTGTGATAGGCCAAAAGCCGCTTGGCATCACTTTGCAAAAGCGCCGCGCCCACTCCGAGCAACATGGTCCAGCCGCCGAGAAATGTCAAAGCCGGCCCTAACCAGGGAATAACACTTTCCCCACCCAGTCCCCAGCCTGCCAGTGCACCAATCCGGAGGAGACCATAGGCACCTACTTTGATTAACAACCCCGAAAGCAGCGCACTGGCCGGTGTAGGGGCCACCCCATGGGCGTGGGGTAACCACAGGTGCAAGGGGACCATCCCTGCCTTAATTCCGAACCCAGCCACCAGCAGTGCCACTCCCCAGGACACCCAAGAAGACTCCACAGCAATCCGTCCGGCACCGAGTATCGGCACGCTCCCCGTGGCTCCCAGTAGCAAGACGATGCCTAAGAGAATAAACAACCCCCCGGCAATACTAAAGAAGAGGTAGAGGTACCCGGCCCGGATGGCTTCCAGGTTCCACCGATGGATCACCCAGAAAAAGGAGGTAATGGTCATCAGCTCAAAAAAGAGCAACAGCGTCAGCAGATCCCCCGCCAAAAAGACTCCTATTACTGCAAAGAAGGTCAAAAGGGAACAGAACTGAAATCGCTCTGGGCCGCCCTCGTGGGCCATGTATTCTGGCGCGTAGAGGGACACGACCCACCATAGAAAGGCCGCAAATAGCAAGAAAAGGGCAGATACAGCATCCATCTGAAATCGGGGCACGAAGGGACCGACCCAGGGCAGGGTATACACCAGCTGGGTACCCCGCAAGTATTTCTCCGCTCCCCAACCCATCACCAGCAGTACTAGGAAGCTAGCAAGTAAAGGCAGACTCCGCCCCCTACGCCCTAAGCCCAGCAAGGCTAACGCGCCAACAAGGGGAATCGCCGGCAACACCAGAAATAACATTACAGTCCACCCCCACTAAAGAACCAATCCACAACACTTTCCACACCCCGCCAAACGAGCCCAGGCCACAAACCAATCATGAGGACCATCCCCACCAGGATCAAGGTGGGCACTAACATCAGCCGGCCACGGCCTGCTGGTCTCCCGACCCCTTGGCTTGGTTTCCCCTGAAAAGCACGCATGAGGATGGGGACAAAATAGAAGGCATTCAACAGGCCACTGACACCCAACACCACCGCCATGGGCCACATGCCCCCCGCCACACTGCCCTTGACAAGATAGTATTTGCTCCAAAAGGCATTGAGGGGCAACATGCCGATCATGCCCAGGCTACCCACCCCGAAGGCCACCAAGGTCCTGGGCAACTGCCAACCCACCCCCGCAAGCCCGCTAACGCGGACTTTGCCACTTTCCTTGGCCATGATCCCGGCGCCGAAGAAGAGGACGATTTTCAACAGAGAGTGGTTGAGCATATGAAAGACGGCGCCAGCCAAACCCCAGGGATGCAGGGTGAAGGCCCCAAGCAGCACGTAGGACAGCTGACTAATGGTGGAATAGGCCAATCGGCGTTTTAACACATCTTGTCTTAGGGCCACGAGACTACCGCCCACAATGGTAAAGGCCGCAAGCCAAGGCAAAAGGACGCTGAGTCGCAGCTGACTCATCAGGGCAGGGCCGAAAATGGAATAGATTGTGCGCAAGATCCCGTAGACACCGCAGTTCACCACCGCTACGGCGTGTAAAAGAGCACTTACGGGTGTGGGAGCCACCATGGCCGCTGGTAACCAACGGTGCAGGGGCATCACCGCCGCCTTCACGCCAAAACCGATCACGAAAAGGGCTAACAACCAGTCTAGCCCTGGGCGCAAGTCAGCACCCGCCAGCAGCGCCTCCTTCGCAAACTCCAAGGGGCCACCCACCCAGAAATGCAAGATTACGATCCCCAAGAGGATCGCCCCGGCACCGGAAAGGTGGTAGATAATATATTTTGTCCCAGCCTTCACCGCTGCGTTGTTGCGCTCATGGATCACCAAGGGATAGGTGACAAAGGTCAAGAGCTCATAGCAAAGGTACAGGGCCAACAGGTTGCCGGCAAAGGCGACCCCTAAGGTGACGCTAAAGGCCAGGAGGAAATATACGTAATAGGTGCGTTCATGCCTTCCTGTAGCAAGGTACCCAAAGGAATAGAGCAAAGCAAAGACCCACAGGGTGGAGACAAGTAGCGCAAACAGGGCCCCCAGGGGATCCGGATGTAAGCTGAAGGTGAACC
This sequence comes from Bacillota bacterium, assembly GCA_012839765.1. Classification (NCBI taxonomy): domain Bacteria; kingdom Bacillati; phylum Bacillota; species Bacillota bacterium. Next base: position 7,356 of record DUMW01000070.1, on the reverse strand, counting down.
CCCCTATATTGGCGGCAAGTCGCGGACCTTCACCGGCGAACACCGCCAGGGCCACCCGCCAAGTGAAGAACGCTCCCAGGGCGCAAAAAACCAGGGCCACCATCTGTCGCAGGGTTCCTGTGGCTTTGGGCAACACCGCCAAAAGTAGCCCGCCCACCACTCCGCTAAATAGTGCCAAGAGCAGATCAATCATCTGTTTGCCTCCCTCCCCTAATGAATCGCCAACAACTCATGGGCCACTCCCTTGGCCAGTTCCAAGCAGGGTCCCGGGAACAATCCCAAGAGCAGAACTCCGGCCCCAAGCAAGATTAGCGCCAGTTTCTGTGGTAGCCCCAACCCCATTGATGTCTCTGCGGGGGCCGGTGCAAAATAGGCCACCCGGATGATGGGGAAAAGGTACGCGGCACAAAGGACACTACCGGCAATGAGTACCGCGGCCGCAAGCACATTCCCGGTCTCCAGGCTACCCAGCAACAAATACCATTTGCCCATAAATCCCGAAAACAAGGGAATGCCCACTAGGCCCAGACAGGCCACAGTAAAGACCCCCATCACCAGGGGCAGTTTACGACCAACACCGGCCAGTTCCGAGATTCGGTTCCGGCCTGTGGCACTAATCACGGCCCCAGCCACCAAGAACAAAGCGGCCTTGGTCACCGCGTGGCTGGTCAGATGAAAGAAGGCGCCAGTTAGGCCACGGGGATTCATCAGGCCCAGACCAAGAAAGATGTACCCGATTTGCGCCACGGTGGAAAAGGCCAACCTGCGTTTCAGTTCATCGGTCTTAAGGGCATATAGGGATGCGGCGATAATCGCGATCATGCCTAGTAGCACCAAGACCCGATCCATGGAGAACTGTGTCAGGAGTGAAACCCCAAAGACGTTAAACAGTATCTTGATCAGACACAGCAAATACCCCTTGACCGCAAGCCCCGAAAGTAGCGCGCTGGCGGGTGTAGGCGCCAGGGAGTGGGCATCGGGTAGCCAGCTGTGCAAGGGAAATAGGGCAGATTTCACACCAAAGCCCACCAACATTAGGCTCATGGCCACCCAGACCACATGGGGGTAGTGTTGCCACACCCGGCCCAACTCCACAGATGCATAACCGATATTCAAATGACCGGTAGTAACATATATTAGTCCGATGCCACCTAAGATCAGCGCCGATCCCAGCGTGGCCAGGATCAGATACTTAAACGCCGCTTCCGCCGCCCGGGGGTGCTTTCTGGCACTGACCAAACTGCAGCAACTTAGGGTGGCCACCTCTACTAGGACATAAATATTGAAAAGATCATTGGTAAGCGCCATCCCCGCCAAGGTACCGCCCAAGAGCAGGGAGAACACGTAAAAGCGAGTACTTCGCTGGGGCCCACCCACCTCGGCACTTAGGTTCCCCAAGGCATACAAATGCACAGGCAGACCCACACCGGCCACTATCAGGATAAAGAGGACGGTGAGGCTGCCGGCCATCAGTTCGATCCCCCAGGGGGCTGGCCACCCACCCATCTGGTAAACCAAGGGCATCCCCCGGCGAAAGAATAACAGGGCCAGGGAAATTGCTCCGCCGATACCTAACACTTGAACACCTACGACCAGGGTTTCCACCCACTTTAGCCGACGAGCCAAGGTGGGCAAGGTCACAGCAACGAAAACGGGAATGATCACTACAAAGGCTGGTAAATGGGTTTTCATTACAGCTGTCATCTTCTGGTCCCCTCACGTATCATCTGGGCGATCTGATTGGCGTCAGTGGTGCCATAGGCCCGATACAGGCGAATGATCAAGGCCAAAGCGAAAGCGGTCACGCTGACGCTCACCACGATCCCGGTCAACATCAATGCCGAGGGCACCGGATTGATGTACACAGCGCCCGGGTTTTCCGGATCCAAGATGGGTACCGCACCACCTCGGATATTCCCTGCCGCGATAAACACCAGGAAAATGGCACTTTCCATGATGTTGATCCCGATCAACTTCTTAAACAGGTTCTCCCTGGTAACGACAGTGAGGGTGCCGATGGCAAAGAGCATCGCCGCAACACAATAGGGGTAATTGATGAGTAGTTTTTGCAGCAGTATTCTCACGTCTCTCCCTCCAGCATGGTAAAGAACAAAGTAATCATGGTGCTGGCCACCCGAATGCCCACTCCCAGACCGATCAAAGAAATTAGCCCTCCCGAGGAAAGTGCCCCAGGCACCCCGAGTTCCACACCGGCCAGCCGGTTGGCCAGGAAAGGCACGCCGCGAAAAATCCCCACCAAACCCAGTAGCCCATACCACAGGGTGCCGTAGCTTTCTGTAAAGACGGTGATCTTCTCCGGCACCTTGGCCCGTCCCCGATCCATGCCGTAAATGCTGGCAAAGGCAATCAGGGCCAGGCCCACCACGATCCCCCCGGCAAAGGAACCCCCCGGGGAAACATGACCGTGAAAAATCACATAGAACCCATAGATCATCACAAAGGGTAAGACCAAAGCGACGACCTGCTTAACGATAAAGTCTTTCATGGCCAGCCCCCTTCCCTTCTTTGGTCTTTATGGTGACTACTACCGCCAGCACCGCGGTAAACAAGACGATGGTCTCAAACATGGTGTCATAGGCCCGGTAATCCAACACGATGGCGGTAACCATGTTGAAGACCCCAGCTTCCTCCAAGGCCTTGGTCACATAGCGCTGGCTCACCACCCCATGGGCGGGGTTCTCTGGTTGACCGTAGGGAGGTAGCTCAGCTACCGCTAGGAGCACCACATAGATAGCAAGCAACACCATAACAACGATGAGCAGGTTCCGGAGCTTCACTGTTCACCCTCCTTACGACTGGTGCGGTAAATAACCACCATCATTAGGACAGTCATGCAGATCCCCGCGGCCGCTTCCGTAATGGCAAGATCCGGGGTATTCATCTGCAGCCAAATCACTGCCATGACTAGGCTGTACACACCGTAGACGATCACCGCATGCAGCAAGTCCTTAATAAAATACACCGCTAAAGCCGCGACAATAAGCATGGACAGCAGGACCATGATCCCGTAATCGATGGCTATAAAGGTCATCTTCTTCACCTCTTCATCAACTTGGTCCCCTGCACCGGTGGCACCTGGCCAAGGAGCCCTGCCTTTACCACCAGATGCGTCATGGTCGGATTGATAATCCAAAAGAAGGCAAGGATGAACAGCAGTTTGACCCGTAACATCCAGTGGGGGCTTGTGAGTAGCAGACCCAGTCCTGCCAGACCCACTCCCAAAGTGTCGCTGATGCTCAGACCATGAATCCGGTTGTAGGGGTCCGGTAGCCGATACAAACCCAGCGTGCCAATGCCAAAGGCGCACAGGGACCCAGCATAACAAAGACCAGCTAAGACTTTAATCATGGGAAACTCCAACCTCTCCCTCTTCTGGGTAATCCGATAGCTGGGGTAGCTTGATCTGCCAATCCTTGGGGGTCAACACCCGCAGAATCCACAAGCTACCCACAAAACTGCATAACATAAACACAAAAGCCACATCGATGAAACCGTAATCCCCGCGAATAAAGGCCAAGAGTAGAATGATCACACTCACCTTGCTACTGATGGCGTTAATGGCAACCAGCCGGTCAAGAACCGTGGGACCGATAATCGCGCGCCACAGATCGATGAGGATCAAGCCCAAGAGCCCCATTAGTAGCCACTGCATCCTTTGCCCTCCTTTGGCTCAGTAGTTCCAGATCCCGGATCTCAGGGATCAGCTTCCACGCTACCACCCCATCGGCAATCTCTTTGGTAAGAGCATGGACAGTAAAGACACCGGTATCCGGGTCAATATCCACGGTCACTGATCCAGGAGCAATGGTAATGCTGTTGGCCAAGAACACCCTGCCCCAGTTGGTTGTCAGGGGAGGACGAAAAACCAGCACCACCGGGTCTGCGGCGGGCTTTGTAAGTAGAACTGTCTTCGCCACCATAACACTAGATTCTAGGATAGACATAAATAGGGAAAGTAGACAGCGGGCAAAATAGAGAAGTTCCTTGCCGGAATTGAACTGGGGCCACCGCCCAATCAGCTCCCGCCAGAACCACACTGTAAGCAAGGCTAAGACTGACCCCACCAGTAGATGCTGGAGGTCCGCTTCAGCAGACACCACCAGCCAAAAGATGAGCAACAAAGCAAACAGCACAACAGATCGCTTTCCCAACCCAAACCCTCCTCCCACCCTAAACGAAGTATGCTGTTAAGAAATCTTTACTAAGCTTCCTGCCTGCCAAGGCAAACCCAGACGGACATACTCCCCCTCCTTCCTCAATTTGGAGCCTCTTCGATAGCCTTTCGGAGAGCGTCGCCCCGATCCTTACGGATCCGGCTCCGCCCGATAGCCTCCACCAGACCCGAGCGGATCAGCATACGTAACGCTCTCCTGTTCAGTCCTGCGATATATACACTCTTTCCTCGGCTCTTAAGCTGTCTCACCGATTCTTTGATGGCTAAGGCCCCGGTCTCATCCATCACAGGTACAAGGGAAAAATCCAAGACTAAGATGGGCCCTTGGGCCAGCTCATTAAGCTGCGTCCGCCAGCTTTCCACCCCCGTAAAGAACAATGGACCATCAATGGTCAGCACTTGGATCTCCGGACGGGGGGAACCTGCTACAGCAGCCTCTATGGCTCCTCCCCGCACCCGGGGAAGCACACTCAAGTCCACAAGCACTACACAGGCAGTCAGCAGCACGCCCGCTCCCACTCCCAGGATCAGACCGTGGGTCACCGTAAGGAGTGTGGTAATGAACATAATTAGCCCATAACTCCACCGCACCCGGGGTACCAAACGCATGCTTTTCCAGTCCGCGGTCCGAATCGAGGCAATCATCAGGATCGCGGCTAAGGAAGCTAGCGGGATACGCCTGGCCACCGGGCCAAACACCACCACCATCAATAGAAGAAAGATGGCGTGAAGCATACTGGACAGTCGCGTCCGCCCACCACTGTGCACATTCACACCGGAACGGGCAACGGCACCGGCCACGGGTACACCACCCACCAAGGCAGAGACAATGTTCCCCAAACCCTGGCCGATGAGTTCTCGGTTGCTGTTATGCTGGCAGCCTAGCATTTGGTCGGTAACCTCTGCAGATAACAAGGAGGAGACGCTACCAAGCAAACAGATGGTAACGGCCGGCATCACCAACTGCCCAAGATTTGCCCAGGGCAGCTGTGCTAGAGTCAATTGGGGCATCTGAAAGGACAAATCCCCCACCACATGGGGACTATGGAAGAGAAGTTCATTGAAGATTAGACCGGCGATTAGCCCAAAGAGGGATTCAGGAACCCCTTTGAAGTAGCGTAGACTAATGAGGATCACTGTGGCGGTGATGATGGTAATCACTGGGGTTTGGAGGGCATCATCGATTGCCGTCATGAAGAACAAAACTGCCACTCCATTGGTGAAGCCTGCGATCACCGGCTGGGGCAGATACTTCACGAACTTGCCAAGGCGGAGTAAGCCTAGAATAATCTGCAACAACCCCGCCATGGCGCCCGCCAAAAACATCCCGCCGACCCCATGTTCCCGTACAATCCCTACCAGCACTGCGGTCATCGCTCCGGTGGGCCCAGTGATCTGCACACCGCAACCGCCGAACAACGCAGCGATAAACCCTCCGAAAATCGAGGCATAAAGACCCGCTAGTGCCCCTGCTCCGCTGGCAATGCCGAAGGCAATCCCTAGGGGCAAAGCCACTACCGCCGCGGTGGCGCCCCCAACTACTTCACCTCGTACCCGCTGCCATAATGATTTCACGAACTCTCACCCCGCCCTAAGTGGTACCCAGCACTTTTGCTGAATATAAAAAAAGCGCAAGCAGAGCCCACTATGGACTCATACGCACGCTTGGACCACTCCTACGGGGTTAGCTGACGGGTTCGGACACCCAAGTTGCCCTACCTGAATGAATTCAGGATTCACCCCACTTAAAGGGTCCCCCGTTTCCAGATTGAGAATTCGGAGATCGCATCTATTTTAGTTGACAATTACACCACAAGTATATCAGACGCCCAGCAAAAGTCAAGATAAGGGTCTTTCTGCAGCGACCCCATACAATCGGAAGTTCAGGAAAACTCCTCCTTCACTATTATTGACATATCCCACATAGTGGTAATAAGATCAAAATTAGTAATGTACATAGTCTTGAGAATCGGCTGTCACGGGCTTACACGACTCAATCTTACGGACTATGCGGATGCCATCTACACAGAGTCTACTTCAGATTAAGAGAAAGTTTTGTACCATAAGACTGATACTGACCCAACGCTCGATCAGATCGGAGGGGTGCCTAGCAATAAATTTTCGCTTCAAAATTAGTCTAAACTTGAAACTAGGAAGGAGAATACAGCCTTGTTCAGACAGAAGAACATTTGTCTGCTTAGTTTGTTTTTCTTGGCACTAATTGTCTTCGCAAGCTCCCTTGCGGTTGCTAATGAGCCGCAAGAAAAGGTGACACTCACCCTGTCTCATGCATGGGGCGGTACCCGCATTCCCCTCATGGAAGAGCAGCTACGCAGATTTGAAGAGAAATACCCCTGGATCGAAGTGGAGGCAGAACTGCACGACTTCAACTTCGATAAAGTCATTTTGTCCATTGTGTCCGGATCGCCACCCGACGTGGTCATGTTCAACCGTAGCGACGTACCCAGCTGGGCCAGGGAAGGTTTTGTCATGCCGTTGGATCCCTTTTTCGGCGAAGACAACTTTGATCCTGGCATCTTCTTCCCCCCAGAATACGAACTGTGTATTTACGGCGGTCAAACCTACTCCCTGCCCATGCCTGTAGGAGGCGGCGGCCAGCTCTTATATTACAACCGCGATCTATTGGCCGCGGCCGGCTTTGACCCCAACAATCCCCCCCAATTCTGGAGTGATTTAGAACTAGCGGGGAGAAAACTAACGGAGTTCGACGGCGACAAGCTAACCCAAGTGGGTTTTGTACCGGGTTATGTAAGTGCCAGCAGAATTCCCTTCTGGGCTGCCCTCAACGGATATCTACCCATACAAGACAACGGCCGGAAAGTGGATTTCACCCATCCGAAAGTTGTAGAAGCCATGAATTGGGTCGCGGATTACAGAGAAGGCATTCTCCGGGGGATGATCAACACCCTGGAGCCGCGGGGCGAACCAGGATTCTTAATTGGTAATACCGCCATGCTCACCAACGGCGACTGGTTCTATTTCGAGGCGCAGAGACAAGCGCCTACCATCGATAGAGTGAGTCAAGCATAAGTGGGGGAGAGCTCCCTCTCCAATATTTGGAAGTCAGAAACTGCTACCCTCGGTCAGCAGTCTGTTGAAGAAGTTCGACATCCCCCCGGAAGAAGTCCTGCCTGCGTAAG
>DUMW01000069.1 GCA_012839765.1 Bacillota bacterium | reverse complement strand
TTACGCAGGCAGGACTTCTTCCGGGGGGATGTCGAACTTCTTCAACAGACTGCTGACCGAGGGTAGCAGTTTCTGACTTCCAAATATTGGAGAGGGAGCTCTCCCCCACTTATGCTTGACTCACTCGTCCCCTAGGGTTATTGCAGAGTAGCATGTCCTTTTGTATAATGGATAAGATAGGAAACCGGGAGAATCATGAACATGTGTGAGAAGAAGGTAGTGGCTTTAATACCGGCCTTCGATGAGGAGCCCAGGATAGGCGATGTTTTGAAGGTGGTTACCGCGCATCAACGGATCGATGAAGTAGTAGTCATCGATGATGGTTCCACGGATAATACAGCCCAGAGAGCAGAGACCTATCCGGTAAAGATTCTTCGCCACGCGGAGAATCGGGGTAAGGGAGCCGCTTTGCAAACGGGGATAGACTATGCCACCGATGCGGACGTTTTTTTGTTTTTGGATGCGGATCTTATTGGTCTGCAACCGGAACATGTAAACATCTTACTGGATGGTATACTTACTAGTGGTTACCAGATGGCGATCGGACGTTTTGTAAAAGGATTTGTCCTCGTTGATTTGGCCCAGCGCTATTTTCCCATACTTAACGGCCAACGGGCTTTGACAAGAGAGTTTATTGAGTTGTTGCCAGACTTGACACCGACGCGGTTTGGGGTAGAGGTCTTGATGAACAAGGCCGCGGAAATGCATCAGGTACCCTATGTTTATCTGGACTTGCATGGGATCAGTCACTGGATGAAGGAGAGAAAGTATGGTCTTCGTCGGGGTGTGCAGTCCCGGTTGCAGATGTACCGCGAGGTGTTACACTTGCGGCGCAACTATAAATCCTATCTCTCCCAGAAAGATCGTATAGACAGAGGGGGCATTTAATTGCAGGGATTGAGGATTGGGATCATTGGAATTGGTGGATTTGGGAAACAACATTTACGTATGGTACATCATGCCCAAGAGGCTGGTCGGGTTCAACTGGTGGCGGTGGCGGAGAAGTATCCCCAGGGGTGTGCCGCTGAGGTAGAAAAACTCCAATCGGCCGGGGTGAAGGTGTACGAAGACTATCTTGAGATGTTTGACCAGGAAGAACTGGACGCGGTGAATATTGCCACTCCGATTCCCTTCCATTTCGAGATGGCAATGGCGGCTTTAGAGCGGGGGATTCACGTTTATTTGGAGAAACCGCCCACGGTTTTAATCCAGGAACTACTGGTCCTGAAGCAAAAGGCTCAGGCCTCAGGTAAGGTTTGTGCAGTCGGTTTCCAACAGATTTCTTGCACCGCCTTACGGCGTCTGCAAGCCTATCTAGTATCCGGTGGACTCGGTCAGGTCCAGCAGATCACCGCGGTGGGAAAATGGAAGAGATTAGATTCCTACTACCAGCGGGCCAATTGGGCAGGGAGGATCAAGTTGGGATCTACCTATGTCCTGGATGGGCCTTTGAGCAATGCCCTTTCGCATATCTACCACAACTGTTTGTTCCTGGCTTCCTCTCAAGAAGGCCGTTTTGCCGCTCCCGAGTTGGTGCAGGCGGAACTGTATAGGGCCCATCCCATTGAGGGAGAGGATACCAACGCAGTCTTTACCCGGACCGACAACGGTGTTGAGATATTCTACTATGCCACTTTAAGTGCGCCCGTTGATGAATCGCCGGTAATCAAGGTGTACGGTACCGAAGGTAAGGCGACCTTTGTGCGGTCCTATCCCGCCCGGGTAAAGATCGAGAAGAATGACGGCCAGGTGGAAGAGTGGGAGCCGGTGTTCGAGGACGAGTATCTCCGGGTCTTCCACAACTTCCTCGATGCCATCGAGCAAGGGGTGCCGGTCTATTCCTCGATCGAAGATACGGAGCCCTTTGTACGTGGCTTGAATGGTGCGTACCTATCGGCGCAACGGGTGATGCCCATTCCTGGGGAGTGGGTGATCAGGAAGCCTGAGGGGAATACCATAGCCACCTCCATTAGCGACATCGGGAAGATTATGGATGAAGCCAGCGAGAAGAAAGTGCTGTTTTCGGGGCTGGGAGTACCTTGGGCGGTTAAGACCTCTCCCGTTTCCGTAGAGGGTTTGCAGGAGTTTGCCCTTTCTTTCGAAGGGAAGGACTGAACTTCCAGCAGGATTTTTGTTGTTGATTGTGTAAAGTAACAAGGGTGAAATCAGTGCCCATTACAATATTGTTTTGAGGTGAAACACACGATGAACAGGGAAAGCAGAGTACATCCTAAAGCAAGAAGACGGGCCGTCTTCTATGATTCCATTGAGGACGTGAAGAAAGTTAATGTCCAAGCCTTTGTGAATGATATCCGGGCGACCTATTCTCCATTGAATATCGTTCTTCTTTGCGGCTTTCTGGCGTCGATCATGATCATGGTCTTGCCAATCATCTTCATTGGGTTGTACGGTCTACTCATGATCCTGATCGAACTGATGGGCGATACCTATCAGGTAAATATTGACATGTACAAGGCTAGGACGATCAGTTATATTCTGACGTACTTAAGAAATACTTGGTGGCTGGCCATTCTCGTGGGTGGTTTCGGTGTTCTTTTGGCCTATCTGCGGAGGCTGTCCGGTCAGAGGCATGCTTACTACTATGCCACCTTTGATTTCCGGGGCAAGCCGGTGAAAATGGGGTACGACACCATCACTGCGGCGCTCGTGGTACCTATTGCCTCTATCGTTTCCGTATTTGCCCTGGGTGCTGGTGAGATTGGGATTGTTTTGATTCCCTTCTGGCTGGTCTCTGGTCTTCTGTTCTATTGGATTTGGCGTTCCTTCCAAGATTTGTTGTTAATCAAACTAGGAGAAAGAAGCGAAAACCGGGAGATGGAGTGGGGACTTCGGGATGTCTTTCGCCAGGAAGGGTTACTTAAGGGTTCCGACATAGAGATTTGCTATGAGTGCGAAAGCCAGACGGTCACCCTAAGTGGAACGGTACCGACCAAGTATGAACGCGAGAGGATGCGTATGATCTGTCTGGGCCAGGGTCGGGTAAAACGGGTGAACATTGATAATCTCGCCATGATTCAAGAAGAGGATCCAGCTCCCGGAGATCGGTAAGCAATAGGCTAATCTTACGAATGCTCAGTAGAGATTTGTTAACCCCAGTATATTTGCTGGGGTTATCTTATTGTGCCGCGTCTTGAGACGAATGTGGTTAGTCAGGGGGGCCCTCGGATCGGGCCCGTCCCAACTCGGGAACAATCCTGTCTGGCTGCCTTTTGGATTGGCTCGAAAGGGAAGGTGTAGGATTTGAACAGCGAATTCTTGTTGCCGCTATTCACTCAGGAGGAATTGTCCTATGGTGGGGACTGCTCCTGTGGGCAGAGACATTTGGTCTCCATCCAAAGGATCATTCTGGAGGAAAACCTGTTGCCACAGGTGGGTGGGTTGCTTGCAGGACTTGGATTTACAGGTTGTGGTTTTTTGGTGGCGGATTCCAACACCTATACCGTTGCGGGAAAGTACGTGTTCCAGAGTCTTAAGGATGCGGGCTTTCCCATGGAGATGCTTGTCTTCGACCAGTCCCGAAAGGTCTATCCGACGGCGGAGTACCTAGTGGATATTTTCGACCAGGTGCCCCTAAAGGCACAGTTTCTCGTGGCGGTTGGCTCGGGGACCATCAGCGACCTGGTCAAGTTTGTGGCGGGGAAGATCCGTATGCCCTATGTAATGGTGCCTACAGCCCCCTCCATGGATGGATACGCCTGTGGTGTAGCTGCCTTGATTCGCCGAGGTGTGCGGAAGAGTTCCTACGGATTGCCCGCTCCCAGGGTGATTATGGCGGATCTGGAAGTGTTAAGGGACGCTCCCTCGGAGATGATTGCCGCAGGAATAGCCGACCTTCTAGGCAAGTTTACCTCTTTGGCCGATTGGCAATTGGCCCACTGCATCACCGGTGAGTCAGTCTGCTCTAGGGCCTACACGTTGACGCGGGAGGCTGTCAGCTTGTGTTTGCAGGTGGATTGGGCTAGGGATCTGCGGACTGTCGAGGGAATCAGAGTTTTGACGGAGGGATTGTTGAAGTCTGGAATTGCCATGTTGCTGGCGGGAACGAGTAGGCCGGCATCGGGCAGTGAACACGCCATTGGGCACGTCCTGGAGATGATGGAGTTCGAGGCAGGGGAACCCAGATTGCTCCATGGACTTCGGATCGCTTTGACGCTTCCGGTGTCCTTGGAATTGTACAGGAGCTTTTTATCCCTTTCTCCGAGGGACTTGCCCAAGGAGCCCGCCCTCTGGCAACCCGAGGTATCTTGGGGCAGTGTCACGCGGTACCAGGATCCAGAGCTGCGGCACATTCAATTCCAGAGGCTAAAGGAGGCTCTTCCCTGGCTGCAGAGGGAAATCGGCAGCTGGTTGCCAGACCCTGAACAGGTAAGACGGGTACTGGCCGCTATCAACGCACCATCGTCCCTTGAGGACTATGGTATCTCCAGGGAGGATTTCCACAGGGCCGTACGTCAAGCCACGGTAGTGAGGGAGCGCTACACGGTCCTTGATGCTTTAGCCGATGTGGGAATGTTGGATTCTGCTGTCGAACGGCTTTTTTGAAAAGTCAGGCAAGGGGGAAACGACATTCTTTGGCGCACCGGTGGTGAGTTGCGGGACTAAGGCTTGTCCTAGCTTCTGAAAGCATTCCTGGAGACGAGCGAATTCCTCACATCCACCGACGGGATTATTCTTCTTAGTGCAGCAGTTCCTGCTTGTGCCGTTGTCCTTTGTCCCCAAGTATTGACTCAATATGGAAAGACGGTTATGATTATGTACTAAGGGCTCCAGTTATTTTGAGGCGGTGGCTCCCATGGTTCGAAAAGGCGCTGAGTTCTTGCGGTACTTATCCTTATTGACCCAGGTTGGCCTGACCATGGTTTTTAGTGCTGGCTTTGGGGTGTGGCTCGGCCGCCTGCTGGATGCCCGTCTGGGAACCAGATTTGTGTTTACTTGTGTTTTGTTGGTTCTCGGTATTGCTGGAGGGATGACCGCAATCTTCAGGATATTTGAGGAACTCGATGATGATGCAGGTGCACCAAAACCTAAGTGATGATCTCCGATTAATTGGAACTGTGCAAAGGCGGTTGTTGATCTTTGGTGGGGTTTTGGCTTTCCTCTCGCTGATTGGCAAACAGCCCAGTGCCGTGTATGGTTTTCTGCTCGGATGCTTGACTTCCTTCTTACAGTTTCGAGCCTTGGAAGTATCTGTAAAGCGCCAACTAAAGCTCCCGAAAGAAGGAGCTGTCCGCTATGCCCGGACAAGCTACTTTCAACGGATGTTACTAGCAAGCGGCGCTATCCTAGTTTCCCTGATCAGAAGCGAAATCAGTTTCCTAACGACGGTGATCGGGTTGCTCTTGATTAAACCTGCAATCTACAGCTTATACTTTGAAGAGTGGGTTATCTCTTCGCTCAGAAGAAAAAACCCTGAACATGGTAGGTGATATTTGTGGGTAATCCTGCGGAGGTCAATATTGTCTTTCACATTTTTGGCATGCCCGTAAGCGACATTGTGTTGGCTACCTGGGTCGTGATGGGCATAATTCTGGTCTTTGTTCTCTTGGCCACCCGTAAGATGTCACTGGTTCCCTCCGGATTACAAAACATAGCGGAGATCGCCGTTGAGGGTTTTGCGAACCTGGTGGTGGATATGATGGGGACTAAGGGCCTGCCCTATGTGCCATTGATCATGAGCATAGGGTTGTTTGTTCTGATTTCAAACATTATCGGAGTGATTCCGGGGGTTGCCACACCTACGTCCAACTACAGTACGACGTTGATGCTGGCTCTAATTGTCTTCGTGGTTTCCCATGTATCGTCTATCAGGAAGCATGGATTGCGCAGTTACTTGAAAGGTTATCTAGACCCGTTTCCCTTCTGGTTGCCAATGAATATCATCAGTGAGATCGCCCAAGTCATGTCCCATTCTTTCCGTCTTTATGGTAATATGATCGGCGGAGCGATTATTTTACAGATTGTGTATTCCTTTTTTCCCTGGGTGGTTCCTGTTCCGCTCCTAGGCTGGTTCAGTGTCTTTATGGGAATCATCCAAGCGATGGTCTTTACTCTGTTGGCCATCGCCTACATTGACTTGAAGCTATGATGGCAAGATGCTTTCCCTGCCCAAAAGGCTAGAGGATAGTAGAAAATATACCTCATCAAATAAAGGGGGATGAGTCGTGGAACTAACAAACGCGATTGTCATTGCCGCTGTATGTATAGGTTCAGGCCTGGGACTTATTGCTGGAATTGGTCCCGGTATTGGTCAAGGGTTTGCCGCGGGCAAGGCGGTGGAAGCTGTGGCCCGCCAGCCCGAGGCGGAGAATAAGATCCGTACAACCTTGATCCTTGGTGACGCGATTGCTGAGTCTACTGGTATCTACGCCTTGGCGATTGCGCTCTTCATGATCTTTACCTTCGGGATTCCGTTGATGTCTTGAGGTAGGTTCTAGCCCGCAGCAGCTTGACGCTGCGGGTTCCTTTTGGGAATATTGGGGGGAAACGATTTGCTAGTAGATCCTTGGGTATTTGTCCAGGAACTTGTGAACTTTTTGCTCCTCACTTTGCTGCTGTACTGGTTGTTGCACAAGCCGGTGAGCAAGTTCATGGAAGAACGCAAACAGAGAATTGCCAAAGATCTGGAGGAGGCGAACAGGGCCAGGGAGGAAGCTTTGGAGAAACACCGTCAATACTTAGCTCAATTGGACCAGGCCCACGATGAAGCGCGACAGATCATTGACAAGGCCATTGAACGCTCTAAAGAGATCGAGCGAGACATGGTGGAACAGGCCCGGCGGGAGATTGCTCAGATGAAAAGCCGTGCCGAAAATGAATTGGAACAGGAAGCAAAGAAGGCTGTCAGTGAGTTGAAGGAGCATGTGGCGACCTTGGCCGTGGCTGCGGCGGAGAAAGTGATCGCTAAGAATCTGGATGCGAAGGCCCACGAAGATATGCTGACTGCCTTCATCAACCAGCTGGACCAATATATTGACAGCGAACAGACAGGTGAAAACTGATGTCCATCGTTGCAAGGAAATATGCTCAGGCCATCTTTCAGTGCGGTCGGGAGGAAGGTAAGCTAAAGCAGTATAAGGCAGAGTTTTCCGCGCTAGGCACCGCTTTGGAACAGAGTGTGTATCTGCGGCGGCTCCTCTTTTACCCTCGGATTACTCCAGAGCAAAAGGTAAAGCTGCTGGAGCAGGTTTGTCAATTGACCTTTAGCCCAGAGACTACTAACTTGCTAATCCTCCTTTTCAAACGGGGCAGGGCCAAGGAATTGGGTAAGGTCGCCCAGGAGTTTGCCATGCTCATAACGGAGCATGAAAATGTGCTGGAAGTACAGGTTGCCACTGCTGTCGACTTGCCGAAGAAATTGGAGACACTGTTGCAGCAGCGCTTAGAGAAACTCACCGGGAAAAGGATCCTTCTGCGTACAGTGACCGATCCCACCTTGATCGGAGGTATGGTGCTTACCATGGGAGATCGGGTAATTGATGGCAGCATTCGGACCTTCTTGCAAGCGCTGCGACGAGAATTAGTTTACCATTAGTTAACTGGAACGAAATGGGTGGTGTAGTTGCGTATACGACCTGAAGAGATTAGTGCCATCATTAGGGAACAGATCGACGGTTTTACACCACAGATAGACATCGCCGAGGTCGGTACCGTGCTAACCGTTGGTGACGGTATTGCTCGCATTTTCGGTTTGGAATCGGTGATGGCCGGCGAACTCTTGGAGTTTCCCAATGGTGTTTACGGTATGGCCCTGAATTTGGAAGAGGATGTTGTTTCTGCTGTACTCCTGGGTGAAGTGAACCGGGTTCACGAGGGAGACCAGGTAAAGAAGACCGGCAGAGTGATGGAAGTACCCGTAGGTGAGGCTTTGTTGGGGCGGGTAGTCAATGCCCTGGGGCAACCTATCGATGGCAAAGGACCCATTGCCACTACCAAGTTCCGTCCCATCGAGAACCGTCCGCCCGGTGTTGTGCAGCGACGTCCTGTGTCCGAGCCGTTACAGACTGGTATAAAGGCCATTGATTCTATGACCCCCATCGGTCGCGGGCAACGGGAGTTAATCATTGGAGACCGGCAGACTGGTAAGACGGCTATTGCCATTGACACCATCTTGAACCAAAAGAGGAAAGGTGTGTTCTGCATTTATGTGGCCATTGGCCAGAAGGCTTCTACAGTGGCTCGGATCGTGGAGACTTTACGGGAAGCCGGTGCCATGGACTATACTGTAGTGGTGGTTGCCACCGCCAGTGAACCGGCCCCAATGCTTTATGTGGCTCCCTACGCGGGCTGTGCCATGGGTGAAGAGTTCATGTACAATGGCCAACATGCCCTTGTGGTCTATGATGATCTTACCAAACATGCCACCGCTTACCGGGAAATGTCCCTCTTGCTGAGAAGACCCCCCGGCCGGGAAGCTTTCCCGGGAGATGTGTTCTACCTGCATTCGCGTCTTTTGGAACGAGCGGCAAAACTCAGTGACGAACACGGTGGCGGTTCTCTGACAGCTTTACCTATCATTGAGACACAGGCCGGCGATGTTTCATCCTATATCCCCACCAACGTGATTTCCATCACTGACGGACAGATTTACCTGGAGACTGATTTGTTCTTTGCCGGTATCCGCCCGGCGATCAACGTGGGTTTATCTGTATCCCGGGTGGGTAGTGCCGCACAGATCAAGGCAATGAAACAGGTGGGTGGCCGGCTCAGGCTGGATCAAGCCCAGTACCGGGAGCTTGCAGCCTTCGCTCGCTTTGCTTCGGAGCTGGACAGGGCTACTCAGGCCCGATTGACGCGGGGTGAAAGAACCAGGGAGATCCTAAAGCAGGGCCAGTATCAACCGATGCCTATAGGAGAACAGGTAATCTCCATTTATGTGGCAGTGCATGGATACCTGGATGATTTGCCTGTAGATCAAGTATTGCGGTTTGAACGGGAGTTCTTGGATCACATGCGGAGGCATCATGGCGAGGTGGCCAACTCCATTGAGACCACCGGGGAGTTGTCTCCGGAAATCGAGGGTAAGCTACGGGCGGCCGTGGAGCAGTTCAAGAAGGATTTCATCGCTTAACATCACGGTCTGAGGGAGATAGCTATGGAGAGTACACGGGATTTACGTAGACGGATTCGATCCGTAACCAGCACCCAGCAGATTACAAGGGCGATGAAATTGGTGGCCACCGTGAAGCTGCAGAAGGCTGAAGCTATGTTCCGAAGCTACCAGGCCTATCATGAAGGTATGGCGGAGCTTCTTGATCTGGTAGCCCACGGGGTAAATGATCCGGAGTACGATCTGTTTCGTCCCGGTAAAGGCAAACCCTGTTATTTAGTCATCTCTTCCGACTTGGGTCTTGCCGGTGGTTACAACGCCAACTTACTCCGGCATGTCCTAGACCGGGCGGAGCCTGATGCTTGCTTTATTGTGATCGGGCAAAAGGGTCGGGACGTACTCCGTACACGACAGAAGGAGATCCTCGCCCAGTATCTGCAGCTGGGGGATACACCGGACTATAGTCAAGCCCGGGAGATAGGGCAATTGATCGTCGAATTCTACCGGTCTGGGATCATTAGGTCGCTACATGTGGTCCATGTACATGCCCGTACGCTACTGACCCAAGAAATCAAAGAGGTTCCCCTGTTGCCCATCCAGCCAAGTCACAGGACTGAGGCCCTTTCGGGAGTCCTCTTTGAACCATCGGCGGAGAAGATCCTGACCCAACTCATACCGAATTATATCCAGGCGCGCTTGTATGGAGCGATGCTGGATGCGAAGGTGGCTGAATTTGCCAGCCGGATGACGGCAATGGATGCCGCCACAGAAAATGCCCAAGAACTGATTGATGAGCTGGGACTATCGTTGAATCGGGCAAGGCAGCAGGCGATCACCAAGGAAATCATTGAGATTGTCAGTGGTGCCGAAGCGCTGTAGTGCTGAGTCTGCCCAGAGGAAGGAGCAAGAGTATGCAGGATGGTAGGGTATTAACGGTAATCGGACCTGTGGTGGACGTAGAGTTCCCCAGTGAGCATTTGCCGGATATTTACAACGCCCTTCATGTGATAGACGAGAAAGACCAGACGGTTCAGTTGGTCCTGGAAGCGGTACAGCACATCGGGGACAATGTGGTCCGGTGTGTGGCCATGGATGCCACCGATGGATTGGTACGTGGGATGAGAGTCGTTGATACGCAAAGCCCGATCAAAGTTCCGGTGGGTCAAGCTACCCTCGGTCGGATCTTTAACGTGTTGGGCGAGACCATTGACGAGGGCGAACCGGTGGAAACTGAAGTCTATTGGCCGATTCATCGCAGTGCTCCTCCCCTCACCGAACAGGAGACGAAAACGGAGATCCTGGAGACGGGGATTAAGGTAATCGACCTGTTGGCCCCCTATGCCAAGGGTGGCAAGGTTGGTCTGTTTGGTGGTGCCGGTGTCGGGAAAACGGTACTGATTATGGAGCTCATCAGGAATATCGCCACAGAGCACGGCGGTTACTCCGTCTTTGCCGGGGTGGGGGAGCGCACCAGGGAAGGCAATGAGCTATGGCTAGAGATGCAAGAGTCGGGAGTCTTGGACAAGACGACCCTGGTTTTCGGTCAGATGAACGAGCCTCCCGGGGCGAGAATGCGTGTTGCTCTTTCGGCACTGACTATGGCCGAGTATTTCCGCGATGAAGAGGGCCGAGACGTCCTTTTGTTCATTGATAACATCTTCCGCTTTATTCAGGCGGGTTCCGAAGTGTCGGCTCTGCTGGGTCGGATGCCTTCGGCGGTGGGGTATCAGCCGACGCTAGCCACCGACGTAGGCCAACTGCAGGAGCGGATTACGTCAACCAAACGGGGTTCCATTACCTCCATTCAGGCTATTTACGTCCCCGCTGATGACTATACGGATCCGGCGCCGGCCACTACCTTTGCCCACTTGGATGCAACGACGAACCTGCAACGTAGCATCGCAGAGTTGGGGATCTATCCGGCGGTGGACCCGTTGACGTCTACCTCGCGAATCCTTGATCCAAGGATTGTCGGCGAAGAGCATTATCGTGTGGCCCGGGGTGTCCAGGAGATCCTGCAGCGGTATAAGGAATTGCAGGACATTATCGCGATCTTGGGCATGGATGAGTTGTCGGACGAGGACAAACTGATTGTGAATCGGGCCCGGCGGATCCAACAGTTCCTATCCCAACCCCTCTTTGTGGCGGAGACCTTCACTGGTTATGAGGGACGCTATGTGCCCAGGGAAGAGACGGTGCGCAGCTTCAAGGAAATCCTGGAAGGGAAACACGACCATCTTCCGGAGGAAGCCTTCCGTTATGTAGGTTCCATCGACGAAGCGGTGGAGCGGGCCAAGTCGTTATAACGGGGTGATACTTTGAGCCAGAAAACACTGACGGTGAAGATTTTGACCCCGGAACGAAAGGTATTTGTTGGGGAAGCTGATATGATCATTGCCAGAAGCATTGATGGAGATATCGGTATCATGCCTGGACATGCCCCTTTGGTGACCATGCTTCGTTCCGGCGTGTTTCGGGTAAGAGCGGCCGGGACCGTTCAGAGACTGGCGGTGCACAATGGCTACCTCAGTGTTCGGGATAACACTGTCCTCGTTCTGAGCGAGGCGGCGGAAAGGGCTGAGGAAATCGATGTGGATCGGGCCTTAGCCGCTAAAAGACGGGCCGAGGAGCGTTTGGCCCGGGTGCAAATGGAGAAAATTGACGCTGCCCGGGCAAAGGCGGCCCTGGAACGTGCCCTGAGCCGTCTGCAAGCGGCTGGATCAGATTAGCCGCTTGCGTATGAAGATTAATCATGTTAGACTAATTGTGTTCATTGGCGCCCTATAAGGAGTAAGGATTATAGGGCATTATCTCTATCTAGGTTTATATAATTTGCGCAGTATTTCTGTATATATATATGAAAAAAGAAGCGAAAGCTTATTTAGATCTGGCCCACAATCTACAAGAGTGCCTAGGACGTGGAGTTGAACTGTGTAAGACTGTGGCTAGTGGGCGATATTTTTTTGATTAGGATCGTTATAGCTCAACTTAAGGGGTGAATCTGTTGGGAGTAGGTAGCTTTCGGGGAGGCGTGCCCATGGCGGATCACAAGGAGTTGACCTGTGATTGTGCCATCACTCCCGTACCGACGCCGGCCCGCGTCGTGCTTCCCGTCAAGCAGCATATCGGGGCTCTAGCGCAGGTAGTCGTCAAGAAGGGGGATGTGGTACAGAAGGGTCAGCTTATCGCCCAGTGTGACGGCAAAGTATCCGCCAATATTTGTGCCAGTGTCAGTGGCACTGTTATAGATATTTCCCCCCAACCGCATCACTCGGGATGTCCTGTTCCCGCGGTGGTTATAGAGACCGGGGAGAAGCAAGTGTGGCAGACAGATCTCACACCGGTAAGTCTCGATGAAGTGAAGCCCAGTGAGATTGTAGACATTGTGAAAAAGGCTGGCATTGTGGGGATGGGAGGTGCCGGATTTCCCACCCATGTCAAACTGACACCACCCCGGGATAAGGTGATTCAGACGCTGATCATCAACGGGTGTGAGTGTGAGCCCTACCTTACAGGAGACTACCGTTTGATGGTGGAGCATCCCAAGGAGGTAGTCTTTGGGGCGAAGGCCTTGGCGAAGGCCGTCGGGGCTGAGCAGGTGTTTATCGGAGTCGAGGACAATAAGCCCAAGGCTATTCAAGCTTTGCAGGAAGCGGCTGATGATGGGATCAGTGTTATACCTTTGAGGACCAAGTACCCGCAGGGTGCCGAAAAGCAATTGATTTACAGCATTCTAGAACGGGAGGTTCCGCGGGGCGGTTTGCCCATGGACGTGGGCGTGATGGTGAATAATGTGGCTACGGCCTACGCCGTATGGCAGGCGTTGGTGAAGGGTTGGCCGTTGGTAGAACGGGTGGTGACCGTTACCGGAGAAGGAATCGCCAAACCCGGCAACTACTTGGTACCATTGGGGATGACTGTGGGGGATCTCATCGAGGCCTGCATGGGTTTTGTTGGGGATCCGGGGAAAATCATCCTCGGTGGTCCGATGATGGGCACGGCCATCACGGATTTGCGGGTTCCGATCACCAAGGATACTACGGGTATCGTTGTTCTTACCCGCGAGCAAGCGCGCCGCGAGGTGGTGTATCCTTGCATCAAGTGTGGCCGTTGTCTTGAGGTGTGCCCTGTATACCTGGTGCCCACCGCCATTGCGCGTTTTGCAGAGCACGATGAACTCGATGCCGCGGAAGAGTATGGTGCTAGGTGTTGCATTGAGTGTGGTTGTTGTTCTTTCGTCTGCCCGTCAAACCGACCATTGGTGCACTGGATCCAAGTGGCCAAAGCTAAGTTGGGCTTAATCGGGGATAATGTGGGATAGTTTGGAGGAGAGTGCTTTGGCGAAAGAAACGGAACATCAGCTGGAACTGATGATGGGGGCTTCTCCCCATATAAAAGCCGAGGACTCGGTACCGATGATTATGTATACGGTGGCTTTGGCCTTGTTGCCCAGTCTGGTCTGCGCCATCTATTATTTCGGTTTCCGAGCTTTGGCCCTTACGGTTGTAACGATCGTGGCGGCTATGGTTGCGGAGGCGGTGATCCAGAAGCTGCGAGGACAAGCGATTACTATCTGGGATGGCAGTGCCTTGGTCACCGGCCTGTTGCTGGCCTTTAACTTGCCTCCGGCCCTACCCTATTGGATGGCGATTGTGGGAGCCGTGGTGGCGATTTTCCTAGGCAAGCAGATCTTTGGTGGTCTGGGCCAGAACCCGTTCAATCCGGCCTTGATCGGTCGAGTGTTTCTTTCTGTTGCCTTTCCCGCGGCCATGACCACGTGGACTTGGCCCTTTGATGGGCTGAGCCTGGCTACACCCTATGATGCCTTTTCTCAGGCCACTCCATTGATGCTCATGAAGTCCGAGGGTGTGGTTACTTCCTATCTGGATCTGTTTTTGGGGAATGTGCCCGGTTGTCTAGGGGAGACTTGTACCTTGGCTTTGCTGGTGGGAGCTGGGTTGTTGTTATATAAGCGCTATATCGACTGGCGAATTCCTGTCGGCTATCTAGGTACTGTTTTCCTTCTCACCTGGATACTGGGTCAAGATCCCGTTTTCCACCTATTGGCTGGAGGACTGATCCTCGGTGCTTTCTTTATGGCCACCGACATGGTCACCAGCCCCATGACTAAAACAGGTCGTTGGATTTTTGGTATTGGGGCCGGCATCATCTTGGTGCTCATTCGCCTGTACGGGGCCTATCCTGAAGGCGTGAGTTTTTCAATTCTCTTGATGAATGCCGTGACACCCATGTTGAACCACTATACTAAACCACGCATATTTGGGGAGGTGAAAAAGCATGTCTAACAAAACTAAGATGGTGGCTACCTTGGTTGTGGTCTGCGTAGTCGCCGCTGCAGTACTGGCGTTGGTGTACAATTTCACCAAGCAGCGGATCGACGAGCGGCTGGACAGTGAATTGGCTGCGTCCTTGGCCGTTGTATTGCCCGAGGCGAAGTCCTTTGCTGTC
This sequence comes from Bacillota bacterium, assembly GCA_012839765.1. Classification (NCBI taxonomy): domain Bacteria; kingdom Bacillati; phylum Bacillota; species Bacillota bacterium. The sequence goes on along the minus strand of DUMW01000069.1, from coordinate 25,043 downwards.
CTCGAGCAGGAGGATCTTTCCATCGATCTTAGCAGCTTGGCGGAGGAGGTCTATGTGGGTCGTGACCAGTCCGGTAAGGATATTGGCCTAGCCTACGTGAAGTCCGCGCCTGGCTTCAAAGGTGACATCCGGGTGCTGATCGGCATGAGCCTACCTGATGGGGCGATTACCGGTGTGCACATCCTGAGTCATTCCGAGACCCCTGATGTGGGGGACAAGATCGAAGAGGATTGGTTCCTCGAGCAGTATGTTGGCTGGAATCCAGGTAGTGAGCAGGAACCGGAATTTGATACCATCACCCGAGCCACGGTTTCCAGCGTTGCTGTAAACACCGTTGTTAAAGAAAGCGCACGTCAAATTTTCCAAGAGCTTGTGCCAGCTCTAGGGGAAGGAGCTAGGTAAGGATGTTTTCAGATTTAATCCGGGGACTTTGGAAAGAGAATCCGACCTTTCGGATGCTGATCGGAATGTGCCCTACTTTGGCTATTACGACTACCGCCACCAATGGTTTTGTGATGGGTCTTTCGGTGGTTTTCGTGCTGGCGTGTTCTAACGTGATTATCTCTCTCCTTCGAAAACAGATTCCGGCCGAGGTGCGTATTCCGTGCTATATCGTGATTATCGCCACCTTTGTTACCGTTGTGGACTTGGTGTTGGCGGCGTATGTCCCCGGGATCCATCGGGTATTGGGCTTGTATATCCCGCTTATTACCGTTAACTGCCTCATTCTTGGTAGAGCGGAAGCCTTTGCCTCGAAGATGCCAGTATATCGCTCTTTCCTCGATGGAATTGGTATGGGCCTAGGGTTTACCATTGCCTTGGTAACCTTAGGCTCCATTCGAGAGATCCTGGGAGCCGGCACCATTTTTGGTTATCGACTTTTGTGGGAGGGATTTACCCCGTGGGTGATCATGATTACGCCGCCGGGGGCCTTCTTTACCTTGGGACTGTTAGTTGGACTGGTAAATTGGTTAAGCACGGCGATTGCCCAGGGAACGTTGTTCCGGAAAGATGCGGGAAGGAGGGCCAAGGTTGGAACTGCTGTTCATATTCATCGGGTCGGTTCTGGTCAATAACTTCGTCTTAGTTCAGTTTTTGGGGATTTGTCCCTTCCTTGGCGTATCCAAACAGCTGGATACGGCCTTCGGGATGGGGATGGCCACCACTTTCGTATTGACCGTGTCTAGTGTGGCCACTTGGTTGTTGAACCGCTATATTCTGGTCCAACTTGGCATTCCCTATCTGCGGAACGTGATGTTTATTCTCGTAATCGCTGTGCTGGTGCAGCTTGTGGAGATGTTCCTGAAGAAGGTCAGTCCGGTGCTGTATCGCGCCCTGGGAATCTTCTTGCCGTTGATTACCACAAACTGCGCCATCCTGGGGCTAGCCCTGATCATTGCTCAAAGGGAATACAATCTTATTCAGTCCATTGTGTTCAGCCTTGGTGCAGGCCTTGGTTTTACCTTGGCTTTGGTGATCATGGCGGGCATTAGACAGGAGCTGAGATTCAGCAATATTCCCAAGTGTCTGCAGGGATCAGGTATCGCGCTGATTGTGGCGGGCCTTTTGTCTTTAGCCTTTATGGGATTTTCCGGAATTGTCCCGGTCTGATGAGGGGGGAGCAGGTTGAACGACGTACTGGTTTCCGCGGTAAGCATGGGGCTGTTGGGTACCGTATTTGGTCTAGGTTTGATGTATGCGTCGAGCCGCTTTAAGGTGGAGACGGACCCGCGGGTCGAGGAGGTTGCGGAGCTGGCCCCCGGTGCCAACTGCGGTGCCTGTGGTTTTTCCGGATGCCATGCCTTTGCGGAGGCGGTAGTGACCGGAAAGGCACCGATGACCGGTTGCCCAGTGGGTGGTAATGCCTTTGCCGAGAAGATTGCTGCCGTTCTCGGTGAAGCAATAGAGGAAATGCCTGTTCGGCAAGTGGCCCATGTGAAATGTGGCGGATGTAATGATAAGGCGAAAAGCCGCGGTGAGTATGAAGGAGCCACCGACTGTTGGGCGGCTATGCTGCATTTTGGCGGGCCCAAGGAGTGTATGTATGGTTGTTTGGGTCTTGGTAGTTGCGTGCGGGCGTGTCAGTTTGACGCCATGTGGATGAATCCCAACGGCCTTCCCGAGGTGGATGAGGATAAGTGCACAGCCTGTGGCAAATGTGTGGAGGCTTGTCCCCGTCGATTGGTGGAGTTGGTACCGGTGACGGGGCAGGTGCACGTGCGTTGCAAGTCTAAGGACCCTGGGAAAGTGGTTCGAAAGGTTTGCGAGGTGGGATGCATCGGTTGTGGGCTATGTGTGAAAGCTTGTGCCTACGATGCCATTGCAGTAACCGATCACCTGGCGGCCATTGACTACGAGAAATGCACCAATTGTGGGGAATGTGCGAGAAAGTGTCCCACTCAGGCGATCATCATTCAGGAGTTTAAGGCCGGATCAGCGGAGAAACTGGCTGGTTAAGCTTTAGAGGACTGGGTTGTGGATAGGGAGGCAATGATGTTGAAAAAGCGGATATTTGCAGCCATCTTAACATCTGTATTTATCTTGATTAGCATTGGTGGTGCTTACGCGAAAGATGTTTTCCCTGGGGCACGGGCTTTGGGGATGGGCGGTGCCTACGTGGCAGTGGTGGATGACAACGGAGCCGCGTATTGGAATCCAGCGGGTCTTAGAAAGATCGGCTTTCTGTCCATTAATCCTACCTTCACTTTACACTCCAGCTCAATGCAGTTGCAAGACGTCTGGGAGATGGTGCTGAGCCAGGAATTCCCGGAGGAGATCGTCTTGCCCGCGGCTTTGGATCTTGCAGGCCAAGTGGGCTTTTCGGGTCGCGCTTTGGGCTTTAACGTGATTGTGGAAGCCAACGCGGACTTTGTGCCCGGAGAGTCGGAACAACCGGTGGGGGAGGCGAAGGCCTTGGTCAGCGGTGCCCTTACTGTGGCCACCACCCCGGTGAAGGTGCCCGCAAGTCTTCTTGCGGTACATGCTGGTGGGAATCTACGGGTGCTTTATGGACGGTACTATGCCCTCAACCAGGAGGAATATAAAGAGCTCAGTGCCGAAGGTAGAGGATATGCTCTGGATGCGGGTGTGCTCATCGAGGCCACACCAGTAATCACCCTAGGTGCCCGGGCAACGGACCTATTTGGTAAGGTGCTGTGGTCCGGCACGGAGACTAGCTATACCAATGAGGAGAAGGACATGGAATGGGAGGAAAACCTAACACCCGATTACCGGGTAGGCATCGCGGTGAAGCCTCCTTTGACAGGTCTGATCGTGGCCTGTGACATCGAAGACCCTGGTGCTCCTTCCCAGGCATTGTACCTTGGGGTGGAAAAACGGCTGCTGGGTCTGGGTAGTCTGCGGGCGGGAATGATGTCCAAAGAGACCGGCAAGACTTATACGGTGGGGGCTGGGTTTGGTTTAGGCTTTGCCCAAGTGGATGCGGCTATTGCCAGTGAGGATTTCCGGGAGATTACCGCTGCAGCGATCAGTGTGTCCCTGAGTTTTTGAGTGGGCTTTTAAGGGTCACAACCACGGAAGGAGCGTGACGGGCATGCAGTTTTTCATTGATACCGCCAATATTGAGGAGATTAAGCAGGCCCATGCCTGGGGGGTTATCTCTGGGGTGACGACCAACCCCTCGTTGGTGGCCAAGGAAGGTCGGAATTTTGAAGCTGTCATTAAAGAAATTGCCAGTATTGTGGATGGACCGATCAGCGCAGAAGTGCTCAGTCTTGTGAGCGATGAGATGGTAAGGGAAGCCCAGAAGCTTGCTTCGTGGTCAAAGAATGTTGTAATCAAGGTCCCGATGACCAGCGACGGACTTCAGGCGGTAAACCAGTTGTCTAAACTAGGGATCCCGACTAATGTGACTTTGGTCTTCTCCGCCAGTCAGGCTCTTTTGGCCGCCAGGGCTGGTGCCACTTACGTTAGCCCCTTCATTGGCCGTTTAGACGATATCTCCCATGATGGGATGGAATTGATTCGGGATATCGTGGAGATCTATGACATGCATAATATCTCCACCCAGATCATTGCCGCCAGTGTACGGAGCCCCATGCATGTGGTGGAAGCGGCAAAGGCAGGGGCCCATGTGGCCACAGTACCCTTCAAGGTGTTGCAGCAGATGGTGAACCATCCCCTAACGGATCTGGGGGTTGAGAAGTTCTTGGCCGATTGGGAGCGTGCTGGCATTGGATAATACAAGAATTGCAAAGGAGAACCTGCGTAAGGTCAGGGAGTTCTTAGCTGAACGGGGGCTAGGGGCCCTGGTGGTGAGCCGGCAGCACAACCTCTTTTGGTTGACAGGCGGCGGAGATTGCCATGTGGGGCTTGCCACCCAGGATGCCGCGGCTCGCCTGGTGGTGACCGCGGATGAAGCGTACATTATTACCAAGAATATCGAACTGCCCCGACTCTTGGCGGAAGAAGTGGATCCCAACCTCTTTCAGGTGCGGGCCTTCGATTGGTACGAAGGGGACTTCGACCCCATAATCAAAGAATTGGTGGGCGACTTGCCCTTGGGCAGCGATATGCCTGGTGCCGAGACCGTTTTTTTGGAGTCTGAGCTGGGGTTGCTGCGATCCCTCTATAGCGAGGGGGAGCAGGAACGGCTGTTGATTGCCGGCCAAAGACTGGGCGAGGCCTTGGGACAAGTGTGCCGTGAGGTTGTACCCGGGGAGACGGAATTTGCCGTAGCGGGGAGACTGACCAGTGCCCTGTTGGCCCGGGAGTTGACTCCCACGGTTCTGTTGGTGGGGGCCGATGAACGGATCGCGAAATTCAGACATCCCATTCCTACACAAAAAGTGGTGACAAAGTATGCTATGGTGGCCTGTGTTGCCCGGTACAAAGGTATCCAGGTGGCAGGCAGTCGACTGGTGCACTTTGGACCTTTAGACGCTGATCTGTTGCGTAAACACCAGGCGGTGGTTACGGTAGATGCCACCTTGATCGGGCAAAGTGTACCGGGAAGGAAACTGAACGAAATCCTGGCTGCAGGGATTGCCGCCTACAGGGAGGCGGGCTTTGCGGAGGAATGGAAACTCCATCATCAAGGCGGGATCATTGGATACTGGACTCGGGAGATGATCGCCACCCCTCAAACCCAGCTCACCCTTCGGGAAAACCAGGCCCTCGCGTGGAATCCTTCCATCACTGGTACCAAGTCCGAGGATACGATCTTGGTCACCAAGGATGGTCCCCAGGTGGTCACCAGCACCCCTGATTGGCCGATGTTGGAAGTGCACACAGTCGACGGGGTCTTCTATCGTCCGGACATCCTGGTCCGCTAATAGGAGGTTAGACATGAGAGTTGAACTAGCCTATGGACGAACTGGGTTGGTTGTGGACCTGCCCGACCGGAACGTGACAGTGGTGGAGCCGAAGTTTGTCCCCGGAGAGCAGGATCAGCGTGGGGCGGTGCAACAAGCCCTGAAGAACCCCTTGGGCTGTGCGCCTCTGCGGGAATTGGTAAACAGCGATGATCAGGTGGCCATCGTTTTTTCGGATATCACCCGTCCCGTGCCAAACCACATTATCTTGCCTGCGATTTTGGAGGAACTGACACATCTGCCCAAAGAGAATATTGTACTGATTAACGCCCTGGGGATGCATCGGGCTAACACCCGGGAGGAACTGATCGGTATGTTGGGGCAGGACATTGTGGACCAGTATCGGATTGTGCAGTCTTTGGCCGACGAGCGGGAAAGCTATGCCTTGGCCGGGACACTGCCCGATGGGCATGAGGTGTACCTACGTAAGGAATATCTAGATGCGTCGGTGCGCATCCTTACGGGGTTCATTGAGCCGCACTTTTTTGCCGGTTTTAGTGGTGGGCCGAAATCGGTGGCTCCGGGAATCGCAAGCCGCGATACTGTGATGTACATACACAGTGCGGAGCTCATAGGCCATCCCAAGTCCACATGGGGTATTCTGGAGGGTAACCCGGTACAGGAGGCCATTGCGCGGATTGCGGCTTTAAACGAGGTTCACTTTGTGGTAAACGTGGCTTTGAATAAGAATAAGGAAATCACCAAGGTCTGGGCGGGGACCCTGGAGGATGTACACCGGTTGGGTACGCAGTTTGTGAAGGAGACCAGCATGTGTCCAGTGGAGGATTACTTTGATGTGGTCTTGACTAGCAACAGCGGTTACCCTCTGGATCTGAACTTATACCAGGCGGTAAAAGGGATGTCCGCGGCGGCCCGGGTGGTGAAACCCGGTGGCCATATCATCTGCGTGGCCGAGTGTTGGGACGGGATCCCAGAACATGGTAACTTCAAGAAGCTCCTCGCGGGGGCTAAGTCCTGGGAGGATATTCTAACACAAGTCTATACCCCTGGTTTTGCCCTAACGGACCAATGGCAGGCCCAAACCTTAGCGATGATCCTAAGAAGGGCCAAAGTCCACATGTACAGTGACTGTCTCACGGCAGAGCAGATTAGGCTGGCTCATCTGGAACCGGTCCAGTCAGTGGAAGAGGTTATTGAAAAGATCTTGGCGGAGAAGCCCGAGGCCACTATTTGCGTTTTACCCGAAGGTCCCCAGACGATTCCCTACGTGGTGGGGGAGGAATAAACCCCACCGCGTCAACCAATACTATATTGGCGCAGTATTGGTGGAAAGGGAACGATGTGATGGGAGAGGTTGCTAGGCTAGTACTCCGTACGATCCTTCTATACTTTACTGTGCTTACCGTGATCCGCGTCATGGGAAAGCGGGAGATTGGGGAATTGTCTCCCTTTGACCTGGTGATTGCCATCATGATCGCCGAACTGGCGGTCTTTCCCTTGGCCAGTATCGATACACCCCTCGCCCAGGGGCTTGTGCCCATGGCGGTCTTGCTGATTCTGCAAGTGGGATTGGCCTTCTTGTGCCTGAAAAGCCCCCAGGTAAGAAAGCTTTTGTCCGGCGTGCCCTCTATCATGATTCGAAACGGTCGGATTGTGGAAAGCGAACTGAGACGTCAACGGTACGCGGTTGACGAACTACTCCTGCAATTGCGGGAGAAGGGCTACACTAATCCCCAGGATGTGGAATTTGCCATCCTGGAGGCCTCCGGTAACCTCAGTGTGGTCCCCAAGGCCAGCAAGCGGCCAGTGACACCGGAAGACTTGGGGCTTTCGGTGGAGTATGATGGCCTGTCCTATCCCCTGATCATCGACGGGCAGGTGATCGACGAGAACTTGGCAGAAATCAAACTAGACAGAAGTTGGTTGATGGAACAACTGGCTGGCCGCGGTATCAATAGTCCGAAGGACGTCTTCTTTGCCCTTATCGATACCAGAGGAGAACTCTTCGTTCAACCCTACGACGACGCTCCCCTAGAGGATCGGCCACCTACCATTTAGCCTTCCTTGGTTGCAGCTCACTTCTCACTTGATCGTCTCGAGGCTTCTGGGACTATGGAGTTCCTTTTGTACCTTAACCCCACCAATCCAGATCGCTACGAAAACATAAAACCACATAATCGGGCAAGTATCCAACAACAAGACTGATTAGAGGTTCCCTTCTTGGAGTCATGCTGTTTAAAGGGATAAACATAAATAAACACAAAACAACAAAACGGGGCAGGAATTTGTCAGCGAATGTGGAATATAGGTGCCGTAAGCGGAACAGTATGGAGGGACCATTATGCGCAAAGCAAGCCGGCTACAATTGCTAGGGACCGAAACCGCTTTCGAAGTCCTAGCAGAAGTAAAACGACTGGAAGCTCAAGGTAGGGATATTATCAGTTTTGCCATCGGAGAGCCAGACTTTGCCACACCCCAGAATATTAAGGACGCCGGGTGTCAGGCCATCCAGGAGGACCACACCCACTACAGTCCTTCCGCAGGTTTGATGGAACTACGGGAAGCTATCGCAGAGTATGTCTCGGCGACGCGGAAGATTTCCGTAAGCCCTGAGGAAGTGGTGGTCACTCCCGGGGCGAAGCCGATCATTTTCCACGGGATTCTGGCCTGTGTGGATCCGGGGGATGAGGTCATCTATCCTAATCCCGGTTTTCCCATCTACGAATCGGTGATCCGGTTTGTGGGCGGGGTACCGGTACCACTGCCACTGCGGGAGGAGCGGGATTTTCGTTTTGATATCGCCGAGTTGCAGTCCTTGGTTACGCCAAGAACCAAGATGATCATCATCAATTCCCCGCACAATCCCACCGGCGGGATCCTGGGACCGAAGGAACTGGAGGCGGTGGCGGAACTGGCCCTGACCCATGATTTGTGGGTGCTCAGCGACGAGATCTACTCCCGCTTGGTCTTTGAGGGGGAATTCCTCAGCATTACGGCCATACCGGAGATGAAGGAACGCACGATTATCCTTGACGGTTTTTCCAAGACCTATGCCATGACGGGTTGGCGGTTGGGCTATGGTGTCATGAACCGTAGCCTAGCGCAGGATGTGGCCCGTTTGGTGACTAACTGTGAATCTTGTACTGCCACCTTCACGCAGGTTGCCGGCATCGAGGCCCTCCGGGGACCCCAAGACGGAGCCGAGGCGATGCGCGAGGAGTTTTTGCGGCGTCGGAACCTCATCGTCAAACTGCTGAATGAGATTGACGGCATCAGCTGTCGGATGCCCCAAGGAGCTTTCTACGTGTTTCCCAATGTGACGGAAGCATGTCGGAAGTTAGGCTTGAAGGATGCCAGGGAGTTTCAACGCAAGGCCCTTTACGAGGCCAACGTGGCTGTGTTGTCAAGAACTTCCTTTGGAAGTAAGGGCGGTTGGGAAACCCAAGAGTATGTGCGGCTTTCCTATGCCACCAGTATGGAGCAGATCAAAGCAGGTATTGAGCGTTTGCGTAAATTCGTAGAGGGATAGATAGAAGGGAGGAAGGGATGTTTTAACATCCACAAAGATGGTATTAGAGAAGAACAAAGTCAGTCTGGTACACTTCATGGCTTATCCCGGTCCAGGCGCAACCAAGTCGGTGCAAAGGGGCGAAGCCCGGGAACGTTACCTATTGGATACCCTCGCAGAGGTCGCCAAAGATCCCTATTTCGGAGCCATTGAGATTACGCGGATCAAGAACCGTGAGACGCGGCGTAAGGCGGTAGAGTTACTCAAAGAGCATAATATGGAGATTATCTTCTCCGCTCAGCCGATTCAGCTTTACAACGAGGATCATCTCATCGCCGAGACCGACATCAGTTCCATTGATGAGGTCCAGCGCAAGCAGGCGGTGGAGCGTATTCTCATGTTCATCGACGAAGCCTATGAGATGGAGGCAACCAAATTCGGTCTGATCAGTGGTCAGGACCCGGGTACAGAGTCGGGGCTTAGAATGCGGCAGCGGGCCATCGAGGCATTGATCCGGTCCCTTGACGAGATCTGTACTTACGCGAAAAAGCGGGCCGAGGAGTTGGGCAGGGAGCCTTTGGTTATCGCCCTGGAGACCTTCGATCGACTGCCGGATCGGAACTGCAAGAATCAGCTCATTGGTCCCTCGGACGATGCGTTGGTGGTGGCCGAGCGGGTCCGGGATGTCTATGGCCATGACAATTTCGGCCTGCTGTATGATCTGAGCCACATGCCCATGCTGAAAAACGTGTCCTTTGAGGCGGAGACCCCCAATGTGTTGAAGAGTTTGGCGAAGTACCTGGTCCATGTGCACATTGGCACCTGTGTCTTGGATCCCGCAGATCCCCTGTACGGTGATACCCACCCCGGTTTCGACTATCCCGGCAGTGCCGTCACCGAAGACATGCTGGCGGAGTTTGTGAAGGCGCTCCACGAGATCGACTACACCGGTGGTGTGGGCTTTGAGTTTCAGCCGGTGGGTAGCCAAATTAGCCAGTCCCTGGTGGACGTGGCTAAGTCCTGGTACGACAAGGCCCGCAACCGGATCGACGTGAATTACGCCCTGGGTTCCTACTACTTCCAGACCAGGCGCTACTTCACCGAAGACGTCTTTGAAGCCGTCACCCGCGCCCGGATGACCCGTTCGGGTATCATTGACGAGGCGGCCCAGGCCAGGGAACGGCGCTCACAGATCCTCCAAAACGGCAAACTGGTCATTTTGGCCGCGGACCATCCGGCACGGAATGTGACCAGTGTTGGTGATGATCCGACACGGATGGGGGATCGGCTGGATTACCTGGGTCGGATCGTGCGGGTTATGGGGACTTCTCATATCGACGGGATTATGGCGACCACGGATATCATTGAGGATCTGTTGATCATCGATTACCTGCGGAAAGAAAAAGGATTGCCTGGATTCCTAGACAACAAGGTGCTTATCGGTTCCATGAACCGATCCGGCCTGGCCGGGGTCAAGTATGAGATGGAGGATCGGATGACCTCCTTTACCCCGGAGCGGATGAAGGAACTGAATATGGAAGGGGCCAAGGTCCTGTTCCGTCTTGAGACCGGCCAGTATTCCCGTTATTCTATTCAGACCATGGACTACTGCGCCAAGGCGATCACCCAGTGTCGGGCCTATGGTTTACCCGTGTTCCTGGAGCCCTTGCCAGTGGAACCCACTGATACAGGGTACCGGGTGATCAACGATCCCGATGCCATGATCAAGATGATTGGTATCGCCTCGGCCATGGGAGACTCCTCCCGGGATCTATGGCTGAAGATCCCCTATGTACCGGAGTTCTACCGGGTAGCCCAGGCCACCACTCTGCCGATCTTACTGTTAGGTGGACCTTCCAGTGGTGATCCGACCCAGATGTTGCAGGACTTCGAACGGGGTATTGGGGAAGGGAATAATGTGGTTGGCGCAATGGTGGGCCGCAACGTGCTATATCCCGGCAAGGATGATCCCCGGGCCGTGGCCAATGCGGTTTACCGGATCTGTCATGAGGAAATGCGGACCGAGGAAGCCGTGGCCCTAATCCGGCAGGAGCGGGGCCAGAATATGGATGAGTTACTGCCGTTGTTGGCATAAACCAAGGGGGCAACGGGATGCTGGCCAGTGAACGCAGGAAACAGATCAGTAGGATTATCCTGGAGACTAGGGCTGTAACGGTGCTGGATTTGGCCCAAAGGTTTCAAGTGGCAACGGAAACCATCCGACGGGATCTCAAGAAGCTGGAAGCCGAGGGCGTACTGAAACGTACCCACGGGGGGGCAATCATTGAGGAGTCCACCAATGTATTACCTTTCGCCCAAAGGAATCAACAGAATATCGAGGAAAAGAGACAGATTGCCGCCCGAGCAGCCCAGTTAGTCAAGGATGGTCAAACCCTGATCTTAGACAATGGTACCACTACCATGGAGCTGGCCCGTGCCCTCGTTAACAAGAAGGACATTACCGTTGTCACCAATTCTCTTGTTATTGCCAGAGAACTTGCTTATGCCCCCGGGGTCACCGTAGAAGTCGTGGGGGGAGTTCTGCGCAAGGCGGAGCTCTCCCTCGTGGGCCCCACGGCAAAGCAATTTATTGAGCGTATCCGGGTGGACTGGACCTTCCTTGCGGCTGCCGGGGTAACCGTGGATCACGGTCCCGCGGTCTCCAACAATCTTGAGGCGGAGATCAAGACCTTGATGGCGGAAGCTGCCGCCCAGACAGTGCTTCTCGTCGATTCCAGCAAACTGGGTAAACCGGCTATGGTATCTTATCTGCCCTTAGAGAAGCTGGACATGATCATCACCGATAGCAAGGCTAACCGAGAGGTACTCACTGCTTTTCAAGAGAAAGGAGTAAAGGTGCTACAAGGAAATCCAGTTTCCTGAAGGGTGGCCTGCGGGCCCTTGGGGGACCCTTCAGGCCCGGGTGCGCTCTATTTTATCCAGGGAGGTAACAGGCATGCAAAAACCAAAGGTTTTGGTAACGCGCAGGATCCCTCAACCGGGGCTGGATATGCTCTATGAACATTGCGAAGTGGAGCTCAATGAAGAAGAGCGGGTCCTCACCAAAGAGGAGATCGTAGAGAGAATTAAGGATAAAGACGGAATGTTGTGTCTGCTCACCGACGAGATCGACGATGAGATCCTGGGCGCAGCCCCCAATCTGCGGGGTGTAGCCAATTACGCGGTGGGCTTTAACAACATCGATGTGGCCGCTGCGACAAAACGCAAGATTCCTGTTACCAATACCCCCGGTGTCTTGACCGAGACCACCGCGGATTTTGCCTGGGCCCTGTTGATGGCTGCTGCTCGGCGGGTGGTAGAGTCGGATCGCTTCACCCGGGAAGGGAAGTATACCGGTTGGGGCCCCAGCCTGTTTTTGGGCGTGGATGTCTATGGCAAGACCCTGGGACTGGTGGGGCTAGGCCGCATCGGCAAAGCCGTGGCCAAAAGGGCTTACGGCTTCGATATGAAGGTCCTCTATTACGACCTTCACCGTTTGTCGCCGGAAGAGGAAAAGGCTCTCAACCTTACCTACGTATCCCTACCAGAGCTGCTTCAGACTAGTGATTTCGTTTCCCTCCATGTGCCCCTGACACCGGATACCCGGCATCTGATCGGTAAACAGGAACTGGCCATGATGAAGAAGACCGCCGTCTTAGTGAATACGGCCCGGGGACCCGTGGTGGACGAGGCGGCCCTGGTGGAAGCCCTGCGGAATGGTGAGATTTTTGCTGCGGGTCTCGATGTCTATGAGGATGAACCGGAGTTGGCTCCGGGTCTGGCAGAACTGGACAACGTGGTGGTGGCTCCCCACATTGCCAGTGCCAGTGTGGAGACCCGCACCAAAATGGCCACCATGGCCGCAGAAAACCTAATCGCCATGCTCCAGGGGAAACGCCCACCTAATATAGTAAATCCCGAAGTGTATGATGTCTAAAAGAGGCCTTCAATAGTGGTCCGCAGCAGGTTCCATGCTTCCAGAGGCAGCCCCATCTTGTTCTAGTGTTTGGTGGCGTGGAACCAAAAAGGCAGGTGAGGATCTCCCTCACCTGCCTTCACATTTCCCAAGGGCCTGTTGCTTTCTTCCCAGATGCTTAAGTTCCCAAAATGAATCCGGTACTGGAGATCAGATCTCCCAGTCCTACGGTTAGTACTGGACGCTCCACCACCTTGGTGGGCAGATAAGCTAAATCGAAACCTTCGTAAGTGGTTGTGCCTTCCTTGGCAAGACTTTCACCGCACAGTTCGGCAAGTTCGGCCAACCGGTCCAGTCCCTCCTGGGAGAGGGGGACTTCCAGACCAGTAAAAATGTCCTGGGGTCCGCTGATGCGTCCCATTTTGGTGCGGGCTGCGGCTAAGGTGGCGGCCAGGACCAGACCCTGGCGGGTTCTGCTCGGTGTCACAAACCCTGGCTTGGTAAGGCATAGATAGTACCCCAGGTCGTGTAGTTGGATACGATTGATGTTCAGTTTCTTCATCAGGTGGACTGTACCGGCTAAGACCTCTCCAATCCGGTTGTGTTCTTGGATCCGAGAGGCCAGATCTGCTGCGTCCAGATCCTTCAACAGGGCCACCAATTCCACTTCATTTAGTCCCAGGCTGTCCACCAAGGGGATGATCTCCGTTAAAATACCCTTTCGGATTTTACTGCTGGCGATGGAGGCAAACTCGTAGTGGAGTTTCAGATGGGGGTGGGCTTGGCGCAATTCTCTGAGGAAGTCTGCCACCGGCCGTAGACAATCCAGGTAAGTACTGCCGTCAGGATAGGTTTCCGAAAGGATGTGGAATCCCGAGACGATGAAATGGGAAAACTGGTCACCGGTGGCCAACAAGCCCTGTTTGAAGGTCTCGGTGATCTGTAGCTTGTTGTTTACCGGATTCCAGGCAGCAATGTAGCGATTGGCCCGGGGTGTGGTGATGGTTCCTTGGGCAGTGGTGATCTCCACTCCCTGGGGATACTCCAGGATCCAATGCAAGGCCTTGATCCCTTCGCCTTCCCAGGCCTGATGGGGATGGTGCAGTTGGAAGGAGCCGTCCGCATCCTGCTTTAGCACCAGTAGGTTTTCATCGTCATTGAACAGTTGGGCCTGTTCTTTGGTCAAGGGATTGGCGTAGACGAGGATCTTCTGGAAATTCAAGGGAGAGAGGGCATTGGCCATGTTTCCCGATGTGCCGCCCATTCTCAGTTCATCGTAGCCGAAGGCCTCCATCAACCACCGGAAAGTGTTCTCGTTGCGGATCATCAGCTGCAACGCCTTGCCAGGGATAAGACCATGGAGCATGCCGGTCATGAGATCTGCTGGATCATTGATTTCAATCGGCAGTTGTTCCTTTGGCGCATGTTCTTTTAATGCTGTTTCCACCTTCTCGGGCTCAATGCGCTTCAGTCCGTCGATGGTGGAGTGAAAACCCAATACCACACCGGGGATCTTCCCGATGCGATCCACTGCTTCCTCAATGGTCGAGGTATAAATGTTGTTCCAGTGTTGTTCCATGACACTCTCCCCTCCGAAAAAGAGAAGGAGTCCAACCTTTCGCCCTTTCTATACTTCGACAGTAATACCAGATTACCTGCCTGTTACTAAGCCTTGGCCAAAGAATGAATACCGTCCTGTTCTGCCATAATAACAGCAGGATGTAGCCAGCAGGATGTGGGTGGTAGGTTTTGGGTAAGCTAAAGAAGATGCTCAGTGGGTTCTTTAGAAAGAAGGAAAAGGGTACCGAAGGAGAGGCCGACGAAAGGGGCTGGGATCGCCCCTTGGAGCGAAGCTTAAAAGCCAATGAAAGCACCATTAGGAACGCCTTTGGAAATAGTGGAGATTTGGTCATTCGGTACTTACGTCTTGGTGTTGTCCCCCAACAGGAGGTTCTGATTAGCTACATCGACGGTTTGGTAGACACAAGTCTCGTCAGCAAGGCCGTGGTGGCAGGGATCCTGAATTCTGCCCAGAAACCCGGTTCCTATAGTTCCACCGTGGAGTTATTGGAGCAAAACATGCTCTTGTCCGGCCAGGTCAACCGCAGCTCCCAGGTGATGGAGGTATTAGACGCCCTTAGTGTGGGTCACTGTGTGGTTCTGGTGGAAGGGTATAACACGGCTCTCCTGTGTGATGTGCGGGGGGCGGAGCATCGGTCCTTGGAGGAACCTACCACCGAAGTGGTGGTGCGGGGTTCAAAGGAAGGGTTTACCGAGACCCTGCGGGTCAATACATCGATCTTAAGGCGCAGGATTGGTTCTCCCCGCCTTTGGTTCGAGGAGATGGTGGTGGGCCGGATCTCCAAGACCCGGGTGACAATTGCCTATATCAAAGGCCTGGCCAGCGAAAAACTGGTGGAAGAGGTGCGGCGGCGTATCGAAGGAGTTGAAGTGGACAGTATCAATGAAAGTGGCCAATTGGAAGAATATATTGAAGATGCGCCCCTATCCCCATTTCCTACGATCATGAGGACGGAACGGCCGGACCGGGTTACCGGTGCTCTCAAGGAAGGGCGTATTGCGGTGCTTACCGATGGCACGCCCTTTGTCCTCGTTTTGCCGGCCACCTTTACCATGTTCCTCACCGCCACCGAAGATTATTACGAGCGCTTCATGGTGGGATCGACCTTGCGTTTCTTGCGCTTTGTCACCTTCTTCATCTCTTTGATTTTCCCCTCGGTTTACGTGGCCATCACCACCTTTCATCAGGAGATGCTGCCCACTCCCTTGGTGCTGGCCATCGCGGCCCAAAGGGAGGGGGTGCCCTTTCCCGCGGTGGCGGAGGCTTTGTTGATGGAGGTGGCCTTCGAGATCCTCCGGGAGGCCGGTGTCCGTTTACCCATGGTGATTGGACCGGCCATTAGTATCGTAGGTGTGTTAATCTTGGGCCAAGCCGCGGTGGAAGCAAGCCTTGTTTCCTCCGCGATGATCATTGTGGTGGCGGTGACCGCGATCGCCTCCTTTGCCACGCCTGTGTACAGTCTAGGAATTAGTGTACGGCTTCTCCGTTTTCCCTTGATCATTCTGGCCAGTACCTTGGGCCTTTTTGGTGTCTTTGCCGGACTTTTCATGTTACTCATTCACCTGTGTGCCCTCAGATCCTTCGGGGTACCCTATCTGGAACCCCTGGCCCCGGTGGTGACTTCAGACCTCAAAGATGCCCTCATCCGTTCCCCCTGGTGGAAGCTGGATACCCGGCCAGAACTGATTTGGGTCCAAGAACCTCGGACCCAGGAAGGTTCGCAGAAGCCAAGACCGCCGAAACGTAGAAGGGTCTGGAGGAGGAAATAATATGCAGTTGGAACGGGGACGCATCTCAGGACGACAACTGATGACCATAATTGTTTTAGGCCGGATCGTGGCCATCACCGTTAGCTTTCCCTTGATCACCGGGCTTAAGCCAGTGCAGGATGGGTGGCTGGCTGCTTTGATCAGTGTGGTGCTGGCCACAGGCTTTGGTCTTTGGGTGGTAAAGCTGGGCAACTGTTTCCGGGACAAGACTATTGTGGAGTATGCTATCGAATGCTTGGGACCCTTATTTGGAAGAATTGTGGGCCTGGTCCTCCTCAGTTATGTGATGTGGGACATTGTGATGGCGGCCCGGTTCTTGGGGGACTCTTTGACGGTGGCCATTATGCCTGAAACACCGATGGTGGTGTTTATCATTGTGACCATGGCGTTAGCGGCCAATGCGGCCCGGTGTGGACTGGAGGTCTTTGGGCGCATGGCGGAAAACAGTTTCTTTGTAATTGTTGTATTCTTAGTCCTAATCTGGGTTCTGCCCTATTCACAAATGGATTTCCAAAGGCTTAAGCCGGTCCTCTCCCAAGGTCCTAAATGGCTGCTCAAACCCAGCATCAGTGCTTTTTCCTTCTTTACGGAAGTAATCGTGGTGGGTCAAGTGTTGCCCTATTTGAACCGGCGGGAGGAGGCCCTTAAGTATACCCTACTGGGTATCTGGATCAGCGGAGTGATCCTTGTAACCTTTGCGATCATCATTGCCGCCGTTTTCGGAGCTACTGCCAATAGCTTAACCATGCCACCGTACAGTCTCACCCGCTTGATCAGCATCGGGGACTTCATCGAACGGGTGGAGGCCATGTCCATGGGGGTGTGGTTGCTCAGTAGCGGTATCAATCTGGCGGCTTTGTTATGGGCTTTTGCTATTGGTCTTGCCCAGCTTTGCAACCTGGAAAGCTATCGCTTCTTGATCTATCCGACCGCGGCCTTAGCGGTCCCCTTGAGTTTGGGAGTCTTTCAGAGCATTGTGGAACTGGAACGATTCGTAGAATTTGACTTGTGGGGTTATTACTCCATTGCGATGGTGCTAGCCATCATGGTGCCCTTAACATTAGGTCGGATGATCCACGTACTAAGGAGGAAACTTAGATGATCAGAAAGGTACGCAGCAGCAGAGGCCTCATACTCCTTGTCCTCTTGTTCTTCCTCACCGGCTGTTGGAACCGGCGGGAGATTGAAACTTTGGGCTTTGTGCTGGCGGTAGGTCTGGACAAGGCCCCGGAGGAGGGGAAGATCATGGTGACCGTCCATATTGCCAAGCCCTTTGCCATCGCGGGCCCCTCTGTGGTAGATGAGCGTCCCTTCTGGATCATATCCAGCAGCGGTTACACCGTATTTGAAGCCGTTCGCAACCTGCTGGCCCTATCACCGCGTCAACCCTTCTGGGCCCACACCCGTTCCCTCGTAGTGGGTGAGGAGTTGGCACGGGAAGGTATCGGGTCCATTCTGGACTTTTTCTTCCGGGACGGGGAAACCAGGGCTGACGTCCATGTGGTGATAGCCAAGGGAAATAAGGCTTCGGAGCTTTTGGAGGCGGAGTGGGAACAGACCCGAATGCCTTCGGAAGGGGCTTTGGGGATTATGCGGAACTCCTGGGCCCGGTTGGGAACTACGGTGGACACGGAATTGTTGGACTTCATTGAAATGTTGGAGACGCCCGGTGTTGAGCCGGTGGCAGTGCGGGAGGACTTGCTGGATCTGCCACCAGAGGGGGAAAACTTGGTGGGGGAATTGCGAAGGGAGGCCATCTCTAAAAGTGCCCGCATCTCCGGTGCCGCAGTCTTCAACGGGGATCGTTTAGTGGGCTGGTTGGGGCCCAAACAGACCCGGGGGCTCAATTGGATCCGTGGTAAAGTGCGGGGGACCGTCCTTGTTTTTGAACAACCAAACCTGCCTGGACAGCAGATGACTGTCGAAGTGTTACGGGCCAGCAGCAAGATTAAACCCATGGTGACCGATGGTCGTCCCCATGTGATCGTGGAGATCTTCGCGGAGGGGAATCTAGGTGAATTACAGGGTTATACGGACCCCATTTCCCAGACTGAACTGTGGGCCAGCTTTGAGCGACGGTTTGCAGAGGTGATCCGGAACGAGGCGGAATCGGCCATTGATGCGGCCAAAGAGCTAAAGGCTGACATTTTCGGATTTGGGACTGCGTTTTATCGGAATATGTGTTGCCAATGGGAGCGGATGGAGGATAACTGGCCCGAGATCTTCTCAGAGCTTGATGTGTACATTGACGTTCGGGCGGATCTGCGACGTTCCGGTCAGGTTGCACGTCGGTTCCTGGGGATATGAAGGGGAGTCTATGGTGGAAGTTGTCATGGTGATCCTTGCCTTTTTGGGCATTGGCGTATACGAGGGCAGACGTCTAGTGAAGATGCGCCTTTGGCGGGAAATACTGGTGATGAGTGCGTTATTGCTGGCTGGTTTGAGTATCACCCTGTTCCGGATTATCTTCCATCGGTTCCCCCATGTCATTCCTCTTTTCTTGGAGATCTCCCGGTGGTTAACGGAAAGACTGGGCCTCGGTTCTTGACCGGTGGGATTTTGCAACCGCGGCAGGAAATCCAGGGATTGGTGCATAAGATTAACACCAGTGCAAATCTTGGAGAAGGTAGGAACTGTGGTGAAACGTACTGTTCGAAAGGCTGGCTATCGCGAGGTCATCATCAAGAAATCTCGTTTCATTGCCCATGTTTTGCCCGTGACCACCGAGGAAGACGCCCTAGCTTTTATTGAGAAGATCCGTAAGGAGCATGCCACCGCCACTCACAATGTCTACGCCTATATCGTTACTGAGCCCCAACGGACACAACGCTTCAGCGATGATGGAGAACCCTCTGGCACCGCCGGCCGGCCGATTATGGAACTAATCACCGAATTGGAGCTAGTGGATCTGGTGGTGGTGGTTACCCGGTATTTTGGTGGCATCTTGCTGGGGGCCGGTGGCCTTGTGCGGGCCTACCGCCAGTCGGCCTTGGAGGGAATCAAGGAAGCGGGCATGGATTTGCAGGTTCCCTGTAGTATCTTCAGGAATGTGGTGAATTACGGCCATTGGGGCAAGGTTCAGAATCTGTTGGCGGAGTATCCAGTGAAGGTGCTGGACACCACTTACGGTGCAGCGGTGGAGCTGCGTTTGGCCGTTTCCGCCGAGTCAGCAGCCGCTGTAACCAAGAAGTTATTGGATGTGACCAATGGCGAAATCCAGCTGGAAGAGGAAGATATGACTTACTTGTTCATGGAAGAGTTAAGACCCCGGGAATGAGCGGAGGTTTATGGGAGGAGAGTTGAACCTTTGGATAGTGTGGACAAGGTGTATCGGGGGTTGGTTCTAGACCCCTTTCAACGGGAAGCCATTGCGGTTATTCTCAAGGGACACTCACTATTGGTGGCTGCCCCCACCGGGGTGGGAAAGACCCTTGTGGCCGATTACTTGATCGAAACCATGTATCGGCGGAATCGGCGGGTGATTTACACTGCGCCGATCAAGGCCTTAAGCAACCAGAAGTACAAACAGTTCAAGCAGCTGATGGGTGAGGACAGCGTAGGTATTCTCACGGGGGACATCGTGATCAATCCCGATGCGCCCATCTTGGTGATGACCACGGAAATTTTTCGCAATCTGCTCCATCTATCTCCGGAACGGGTGGCCGATGTGGCCTACGTGATTTTCGACGAGATCCACTACATCGATGATCCGGAGCGGGGTTCTGTCTGGGAAGAAAGCCTGATCTTTATGCCTAAGACCATGCGATTTCTGGGCCTTTCGGCCACTATCCCCAACGTGGAGGATCTGGCCCAGTGGATCAGTGGTGTGCAACAGCAGCCCGTTGCGGTGATCCGGCATGAGGAGCGGACTGTACCCTTACAACACTTCCTTTTTGAGCCGGAACGGGGCATTGTTACCGAGAAGCAATTACGGAAGCTGGTCAAGAAATACAAGGGGCCCATGCGTATCGAACGGATGAGCCACCTAAAATTGCTGGATTATCTAGATGAGGAATATCTGCCCTGTCTGTTTTTCACCTTCAGTCGGAAACAATGCCAGGACAATGCCCGGGCCCTATATCGGGTTAGAGACTACCTGAACTCCCAGGAGAAGCAACAGGTGGCTGAGTTGATACGTGCCCACATGGAGAAGTACGGGAAGACCGAATCGGCCCGGTTGCCTGAATTGCAGGAGTTTCTCTTGAGCGGTATCGCCTACCACCATGCGGGGATGCTGCCCATGATGAAAGAACTGGTGGAAGACCTATTTGAGAAGAGACTGATCAAGGTACTTTATTGTACCGAGACCTTCGCGGTGGGTTTGAACTTCCCTTGCAAGACCGTTTGTTTCAACTCCCTTAGCAAATGGGACGGAGTGGAGTTTCGTAGTCTAAAGAACCGGGAGTATTTCCAAATGGCGGGCCGGGCCGGCCGCCGGGGGATCGATACCCACGGCTACGTCTTTTCCATCGTGGAGTTGGCCGATGTGGCCGAAGGACGGTTGCCCTCGAGAAAAGAAGATGAGATCGAGCCTTTGATGAGTCAGTTCAGTCTGTCTTATAATACGGTGTTGAACCTAGTGGCCCACTACGACCGGCCGGAGATA
Source organism: Bacillota bacterium (assembly GCA_012839765.1). NCBI lineage: Bacteria > Bacillati > Bacillota > Bacillota bacterium. The sequence continues at coordinate 4,368 of DUMW01000069.1, read as the reverse complement.
GAGAGTATCCTCCACAAGAACTTCGCCAGTTGGCAGCGGCAAAAAAACCATGACGACCTGACGTCGGCAAAACAAGAGTTGCTTGCAGAACTGGCTCAACTGGATCCGCAGTGTGAACACCTAGACAGCAACGATTGCCCCTTGAAAAGGGAGGTTCTGGCTAAGGAACTGAAGAAACTTCGTCGCAAAGTGGATGAAGCGGTAAAATCGGTGAACTATCGCAGTCAAAGAAAAAAGCTGTTGCCGGAATTGAGGGCCTTAGAGCGGAAGCTTGCCATGGAGGCGGCCCGGTGCAGCAAGGGGCAGATCCAGCAGTGCCGTCAGGAACAACGCCGCCGAAAGCAGATCCAAAACGAACTGCGGCGCATCACCCGGCAGCTTTCCCGCTTGGCGCCAAAAAACGCCTACCTTGCTGAGTTTGAGTCCAAGCACAACCTGCTCTCCTCCCTGGATTACATCCGAGATGGGGTCCTCACCGCCCGGGGAGAGTTTGCGGCTAAGATTCATGGACAGGAGCTTTTGGTCACCGAGATCTATTTCGAGGGTATCTTCCACGAGTTGGATGTACATCAACTGAACGCTTTAGCGGTGGCCATCGGCTACGAACCACGGCGTGGAGAACTTGTGATGCGGCAGAGGCTAGTGGATTTGAGCCGGGTATTCAAGATCTACAAGCGGTTAGAGCGGATCGAACAGAATCTGGTGGGGGCTTCCAGTGTACTGTTCAATGAACACATGGTGGCTTTGGCCTATCACTGGAGTCGTGGGGAGGACTTTGCTCAACTGGTGGCCTACAGCAATCTTGATGAGGGGGACATTGTCTACAATCTACGCAGAGGGATCGATCTCTTGCGTCAGGTACGCGGGGCGGTGGGGAATGATGACCCGGTGTTAGCCGCGAAGATTCGTTTGGCCATCGAGCGAATGGATCGGGACGAAGTCTCCATCGTCCTCTAGATCTAATTAAGAAAAAGCCCTACGGGGAAGACTACGAAGGATAAAAGGCAGAGCTAAGCGAGTAGGAGGTTGTTTGCCATGGATGGGGGCTTCCATCAGTATCGGCTAAGTAGCGGCCCGGGACTTTATGTCTATCCCACCAACAAATTCAAGACCACGTTGGTACGCCTGGTCATCCATACCAATTTGGAGGAAGAGACTACTAAGACGGCCCTGGTTCCCTTTGTGCTCCGAAGGGGTACCCGGGTGCATCCAGATAATCTAACCCTGGCCCGGTTCTGCGAAGAACTCTACGGGGCGCAACTTTACGCGGACGTATTTAAGATCGGAGAACGTCAGTTGGTGCAGTTCACCCTTAGCGTACTTAACGATCGATATATTAGCGCTGAGGTGGATCTTCTATCCCAGGGACTGGAGCTTCTGCGGGAAGTGGTCTATGATCCCTTGGTGATAAACGATGGTTTTAATCCTAGTTATGTGGAGACGGAGAGTCGTAATCTCCGGGAAAAGATCCGGGGTTTGATTAACGATAAACGGCAGTATGCTATGTTTCGTTGTATCCAAGAGATGTGTCAGGGAGAACCCTTTGCTCTGCATAAATATGGGGATGAGTCGGAATTACGCAGCCTGGATCCGAGAGCCCTTTACGGTTTTTTCCAGGAATTGACTAGCCAATACCCGGTGGACATTTTTGTGGCCGGAGCCGTAGATCCTGAGATTGTCTTGGCAAGAACCGAGCAGATCTTCGGTTCCGTGCAAACGGGCCAAGGGCACTTAAAGGCCACTGTGCTTAAGGAACAAGCGGGGCCAGTCAAGGAAGTGGTGGAGGAGAAGGAGGTTAATCAGAGCCTGTTGGTGATGGGTTACCGGTTAACCAATGGTGTGACCTATCAGCATCAGCAGTTTCCGGCACTACTCTTCTGGAATGGGATCTTGGGACAGTTTCCTCACTCCAAACTATTCTTGAACGTAAGAGAGCGGGAAAGCCTTGCCTATTTTGCCTTTTCCCAAGTAGATGTGACCAAAGGCATCGCTCTGACCATGGCGGGGATCGATGGGGCGAAGTATGAAAAAACTAGGGAGATCATGACCAAGCAGGTGGAGGATATCAAAGCTGGGCTTATCTCAGAACGGGAGCTGGAAGATACGCGCCGGGGCCTGCTGAACCAGCTACGTGCCCAGGAGGATAGTCTCGGAGCCCTCATTTCTAACCAGCTACTGGGGGTTGTGAACGGTAGGATCAGGACCCTGGAGGAGCAGCGGGAGCAGGTCCTGCAGGTTTCTTTGGATGATGTGGTCGAGTTCGCCCAGGGTGTTGAGCTAAGTACGGTCTATTTGTTGAAAAATGGCCAAGCAGGAGCGTGACAAAATGGTATTACAGGAATATACCAGTTCTCTGCTGCAGGAAAAGATATATTACCAAAAGGCGCCGGGGGGCCTGAGGGTTTACCTGATGCCCAAGGCCTACAGCAAGTACTACGCGGTCTATGCTACCCAATATGGTTCCATCGATAGCACTTTTCTTGTGCCCGGGGAGCAGGAACCTGTGGAGGTTCCCGATGGGATTGCTCACTTTCTGGAACACAAGATGTTCGAAAAGGAATGGGGCAGCGTATTCGATCAATTCGCCCAGTTAGGCGGTTCCGCTAACGCCTTTACCAGCTACGATCTGACCGCGTACCTGTTCAGTTGTACCGAGAGGTTCTCCGAGAACTTGGCTCTCCTGTTGAATTTCGTGCAAACTCCATACTTCACCGACGAAACGGTGGAGAAGGAGAAGGGGATTATAGAACAGGAGTTGCGAATGTATCTGGACGATCCTAACCGGAGGATCTATCAGAATTTGTTGGAGGCTTTGTATCACGAGAATCCCGTCCGCAAAGATATCGGCGGCACGGTGGAAAGCGTCCGGACGATCACCAAGGAACTATTGTATCGTTGTTACAATACCTTCTACCATCCCAGCAATATGATCCTTTTTGCGGTGGGCAACTTTGATCCCAATGAGGTGTTTGAGCAGATTTTCCGTGATTTGGAGGCTCGGTATCTCCAGGAGCAGCCGCCGATCCAGCGATTCTATCCCCAGGAACCGACCGGTGTCCGGGAAAGGAAGGTCACTAATGAGATGGATGTTTCCCGTCCACGTTATCTGATGGGGTACAAAGATCCGGTGACGGGACTGCGGGGTCGAGCACTCATGGAACGGGAGATCAGTGGCACCCTGCTTTTGAGTATTGCTCTAGGCAGTAGCTCGACGTTGTACAATCAGTTGTATGATGCAGGGTTAATCGATGATAGTTTCACTGCCTCCTATGTGGTATCGCCCAATTATGGTCATGTAATCCTGGGGGGGAACACTCCTGACCCGGAACGACTCCACGAAGCCCTTGTGAAGGGTCTCAAAGAGCTTTCTCAAAAAGGGATTGACCGAGGGGACTTTGAGCGGAATAAACGACGGACCATTGGTCATTTTGTAAGCTCCTTTAACTCCATCGAGTCGGTGGCCCATAATTTCATCTACTCCCAGTTCAACGACATCTGGCTCTTTGACTACCTTCCGGCGATGGAGAATGCAACCTTGGAGCAGGTGGAAAGAATCCTAGGTGATTTCATGGACGATAGCCAAATGGCGGTATCGGTGGTGTATCCCTATGGAAGTAAGGGAAGAGAAGAATAGACTGCGTCAAGCAGCCTTGGAATTTAGAAATCAGTTGAGCCCGGACAAGATCCAGCAGTTGAGTACAGAGATTTGGCGGAGACTGGTGCAGTTTCCGCCATATCAATCGGCAAAGACCGTGATGTTTTACGTAGCCTTGCCGGGAGAAGTGGACACCAAACCGATGATCCAGGAAAGTCTACAATTGGGTAAACGAATCATCGTTCCGGTAACTGACAAAAGGACCAAGACCCTGTTGCCCTGTGAGATCTTCGGTCTCCATGAACTAGTGTCATCAACTTTCAACGTCTTGGAGCCCCCGGAACACCTGCGTCGCGTGGTTCCTGCTGAAGACATTGATCTAATTATCGTTCCCGGTCTGTCCTTTGATCTTCGGGGAGGCAGGGTTGGTTTCGGAGCCGGGTATTATGACCGCTTTCTTGCTCAGCCCCAACTACGGGCGACCACCGTGGCCCTGAGTTTTCATGGTCAGCTTGTCGAACGCGTCCCGCAAGGTGAACATGACGTGACGGTAGACTATATTGTTACAGAGCGAGGTTCTTTTCAGTGTGCATCCCGTAGTTCATATCCAGAAGACGACGGGCGATAAGCGATAGCTGTTCTGACGTCCAAAGGCAAAGACTATCCAGGGATTCTTCCTACCAGAGGGTTTCTAAAGTGCTGAAGAAGCTCCCACAAGTAGGTCTTGCCTTCGATTGTCGGTTGGTTTAACAATGCTAGTAGCGCATAGCAAT
>DUMW01000068.1 GCA_012839765.1 Bacillota bacterium | reverse complement strand
TATGCCCCGCTTTCCCGCGAACCTATCGTCTGGCTCGGAAACCTTCTATGCTGATTATATCCTGCCCAAGTCCACCTGGCAAGGATTGTCAGAGAAGCGCCGCATCGTCCTGGGGTGGGAAAAGGCTCCAGAAGTTGCCCTCCCCTGGGCAAGGGTGTATAATGAAAACTAAGAGAATACTTGGCAGGGTCGGTGCGGGGTGTGTCTGGGTCCGGTGCCAGACATGCCTGGAATGCGTCAGCTACATGGATGCGCTTGGAGGGTTTGGTGTGAGTAGAGAGCAGAGTTTGAATCAACCTTTGGGCGGTGAGGAGAACTTTACCCTGGAGGATGTCCTTCCCACCCACGAGACTGGCTACGAGAAGACGGAAAACCGGGAACTTGTCCGGCAAGTGCTGAACGACTTGACGGAACCTCAGCTGACCTTCCTGAAGAAGCTGGCTTCCTGTATTGATCACCCTAGTTTTCTTACCGAGGATTGTTCGATCTGCGAGATCCGAGAGGGACTTTTGTCCATTACTAACAGGATCGGGGAGATCGCTGGGGTGAATAACTGCGCGTTTGTCTTGAAGGAGATTCTACATTTCCTAGCAAACTGTCGGTAGGACTTGCAAGGGAAACATACCAGTGGTATAATACATATGGAATTTGGTACGTTGCGACCAAGTTGTGGTTGGGATATATGTACTGAAGCTGAGCCTTGCAAAGAGTGGGTCGATACCCACTCTTTCGTATTTATTTGAAGGAGTGCGTGCAAATGAAGTCCAAGGACATTGTCGCTCTGGTGGAGCGGCTTTTTAGTGAGCACATCGATCCCCTTTTCGAGCTGGTGGATGTGGAGTTTAGCTCGGGCAGGAACGGTGTGGCATTGCGACTGTTTGTGGACAAACCAGGCGGTATCACCATTGATGATTGTCAAAGAATCAGCGAGATCCTGGGAGAACGTCTCGATGAGATTGACCCTATCCCCACCGCATACCAATTTGAAGTGTCCTCACCGGGCTTAGATCGTCCCCTAACGAAACTGCATCATTTCCAACGGGCGGTGGGCAACCAGGTGCGGGTGCGGACCTACGGTCCCATCGAAGGTCGGCGCAATTTCAAAGGCGAGCTGGTGCAGGTGGATGGGGAGACGTTACACATCGAAATTGATGGAATACTATACATGGTACCTTTGGAACAGGTAGCGAAGGCTAACTTGGTGTACGAGTTTTAAACAGGCCCCGAAGGTTGGAACTAGAGCGCGAATTTTTCGGAAGGAGTTATTGTCATGAACGTTGATTTGCTTGGAGCGCTAAAAGAACTGGAAAAGGAACGGGGTATCTCCCGGGCAGTCCTTTTTGAGGCCATTGAGGCGGCAATCCTGTCTGCTTATAAACGCCATTATGGAACAAGTGAAAATGCCTTTGTCACCATTGATGAGACCACCGGTAATATCCGGGTGTACGCTCGCAAAAGGGTGGTGGAGGAGGTCACGTCGGAGGAGACGGAGATCTCGTTGGAAGAGGCCAAACTGATCGATCCCCGCTATGAGCCTGATGATGTGATCGACATCGAGGTGACCCCCAAGGATTTTGGGCGGATCGCTGCGCAAAACGCCAAGCAAGTGGTGGTGCAACGGATCCGGGAGGCGGAGCGCAGTGCCATCTACGAGGAGTTTTCCAGTCGGGAAGGGGATATCGTCACCTGTGTGGTCTATCGGCATGAGGGCCCTAACGTTATCGTGGACCTGGGTAAGACCGAAGGCATCCTATTGCCATCGGATCAGATCCGCCATGAACCGTATAACCAAGGGGTGCGCTTGAAGGTGTACATCTCCGAGGTCCGCAAGACCACTAAGGGTCCCCAGGTTATTGTCTCCCGTACCCACCCCAATCTACTTAAACGACTGTTTGAGATGGAGGTGCCCGAAATCCACGAGGGAGTGGTGGAGATTAACGCCATTGCCCGGGAGGCGGGGTACCGGTCGAAGATCGCCGTATCTTCCCGGGATCCCCGGGTGGATCCAGTGGGGGCCTGTGTGGGCAACCGGGGGATGCGGGTCCAAACCATCGTACGGGAACTGCGGGGGGAGAAGATCGATATCATTCCCTATCATCCGGATCCCGGCTCCTTTGTGGCCCGGGCGTTGAGTCCCGCCAAGGTTTCCAAGGTGATCATTAACCTTAAGGAAAAACAGGCCCGGGCGGTGGTGCCGGATAATCAGTTGTCCCTGGCCATTGGTAAAGAAGGACAAAACGCGCGGCTGGCGGCGAAGCTTACCGGTTGGAAGATCGATATCAAGAGCGAAAGTGAAATGCAGGAGCTTGCCGCAAGGCAGATCTTCGGTAGCTTCACTTCCGAAGAGCCGGAGCAAGAGGCATCAATGGTGGAACCGGCGGGAGAGGTTTTGGAAGAAGAACTGGTGCCCGTCGTGGAGCTGCCTGAAGAGGAGCCCACAGAGGAGCCGGCAGAAGTAGTGGAACAGGAAGAGGTGGCAGTGGCCCCTGGACTTCCTGAGGAAGAGGAAGTGGAAACCGAGGAAACTGCGGTACCCGCAGCCGAGGAAGCGATTCCAGAGGACGAAGAGGGCGAAGAGACCGAAGGGGACTTTGATGAAGAGGCCTGGGACGATGAGGACCAGGAAGGGATGTCCTTGGCCATGCGGAAGTTTATGCAGCGGATGCAGGCGGCCAAGAAGATGCAAAAGACCCAGAAGAAGACCAAGGCCAAGGAACAGGAAAAGGAACAGGAACAGGCGGGCGAGAAGGTTATTCGCAGTCTAGCCGATTTGGATCCCAACGACTTTCGTTAAGTAAGGAGGGAGTTCCATGGGTGCAAAGAAGCGGGTTCCCCAACGGACTTGCATTGGGTGCAAGACCGTGAAGGATAAGCGGGAATTGGTCCGGATCGTCCGCACGCCCGAAGGAGAAGTTCTGATGGATTTGACGGGGAAACGTTCCGGCCGCGGCGCCTACATCTGCCCCTCGGAAGAGTGTTTGGAGCTGGTGATCAGCAAGAAGGGTATCGAGCGGGCTTTGGGACGGCAGCCCGACCCGGAGGAGCTGGCGGCTCTGCGTAAGACCATCCTCCGGGCGGATATCATCGGTCTGGGGAAGCGGGAGAGTTAGGGTGTCCCAACGGTTTTACAGTCTTTTGGGTTTTTGCCGGGCCGCTGGTAAGGTTTGCGCAGGATACAACACCTGCGAGCTGGCCATCAAGGGTGACCGGGCTCGGTTAGTGGTGATTGCCGAGGACGGGGCGCCGAATACCAAGGAGTACTTTTTCCAACTGGCCCAACACCGGTCTGTACCCGTGGTGGTGTACGGGACCAGTGAGGGTTTGGGCCGGGCCATCGGGAAAGGAAAACGGGTGGTGCTGTGCATCTTAGATCGGCATTTTGCGACGTCTTTGCTCCGTGCCGCTGGGGAGGAGGCAGAATGCTAGAGATGGAGGGCGAAAGCGGAATGTTGTGATTATAAGTTTTCACAGGGGTGATATACATGCAAAAAACGCGGATTTATGAGTTGGCGAAGGAACTAGGGATCTCCAGTAAGGAAATGGTGGAATTCCTAGATGATTTGGGTGCGGATGTGCGCAACCATATGAGTACTGTGGACGACGACGTTGCAGAATTGATTCGGGAACATTTCCAAGGGGAGGACGTGGAGGAGCAGTTGGAGGAAACCAAGGCTCCTAGGCGTCGGTCCGGAAAGCGTAGGCAAAAACGCCAAAGGACCAACGCGGCCTCTGCGCAGTCCCAGGACGCGCAATCCAGTGAGGATGAAAAGGTCGTTGTCCTGCCGAAAACCATCACCGTCCGGGAGTTGGCGGAGAAACTGAAGATGCGCCCGGCGGAGCTGATCAAGAAACTGATGGAACTTGGGGTAATGGCGGGTATTAACCAAGTGGTGGACTTTACCGCCGCGGAGGAAGTGGCCACCAAAGCTGGGTTCCTTGTCCTGCCGGAAGAGGCGGAAACCAAGATTGGTTTTGACAAGATGGCGGTGGACGCGGAGAAGCTAGAGCCCAGGCCTCCGGTGGTGACTATTCTGGGTCATGTGGATCACGGCAAGACCACCCTTCTAGATGCCATTCGTCAGACCAAGGTGACGGAAACCGAGGCGGGGGGCATTACCCAGCACATTGGTGCCTATCAGGTGGAGGTGCAAGGGAAGAAGATTACCTTCCTTGACACACCGGGGCACGAAGCTTTTACGGAGATGCGGGCCCGGGGTGCCCAGGTCACCGATATTGCCATCCTTGTGGTGGCAGCCGATGACGGGATTATGCCCCAGACGGTAGAGGCCATCAACCACGCCAAGGCCGCGAAGGTGCCCATCATCGTTGCCATCAACAAAAGCGACAAACCCACCGCCAATCCCGATCGGGTGAAACAACAGTTGACAGAATACGGTCTGGTGCCCGATGATTGGGGTGGAGACACGGTGACGGTTAATGTTTCCGCCCTGAAACGGGAGGGTCTGGACAATCTTTTGGAAATGATCCTGTTGGTGGCGGAGATGGAAGACTTCCGGGCTGATCCCTATCGTCCAGCTTTAGGTACGGTCATCGAAGCGGAACTAGACAAGGGCCGGGGTCCGGTGGCTACGGTACTGATTCGTCAAGGCACCCTGAAGCCGGGGGATTATATCGTATCTGGGGCCGTGGCGGGTAAAGTGCGGGCTTTGTTGGACCATCGGGGCCAGCGCTTGAACAGTGCCGGTCCATCCACACCGGTACAGGTGTTAGGTTTGTTCGATGTGCCCGAAGCCGGTGACACCTTTGAAGTAGTGGGCTCGGCCAAGGAGGCCAAGGACCTGGCAGAAAAGCGGCAGCAGGAACGACAGACCGAGGATTGGCGTTCCACCCGTTTGACTTTGTCGGATCTGTACCACCGGGTGAAGGAAGGTTCGGTGAAGGAGCTGCGCCTCATCGTGAAGGCCGACGTCCAAGGTTCCGTAGAGGCCCTGGTGAGTTCTCTACAGAAGCTGGCCACCGATGAAGTACGGGTTTCGGTGATCCACAGCGGTACCGGTGGTATTACCGAAAGTGACGTAAATCTGGCTGATGCTTCTGATGGGATTATCATTGGGTTTAACGTCCGGCCCGATGCCGCAGCCCGCCGTGCCGCAGAGCAGAAGGGTATCGATATTCGTCTGCACCGGGTGATCTACGAGGCTTTGGACGAGATCACCGCGGCTATGGAAGGCCTGTTGGAGCCCACCTACAAAGAAGTGGAGCTGGGCCAGGCGGAGGTGCGGGAGACCTTCAAGGTGCCCAAGGTGGGTGTGGTGGCCGGTTGTTACGTGAAAAGCGGCAAGATCACCCGCAATGCCAAAGCCCGGGTAATTCGGGACAATGTAGTGATTTTCGACGGCCAGGTGTCCTCTCTGCGGCGGTTTAAGGACGACGTACGAGAAGTGGGCACTGGCTATGAGTGTGGTATTGGTCTGGAGAATTTCCAGGATGTCAAGCCTGGGGATATTATCGAGACCTATGCCCTAGAGGAAGTAAAAAGAACGCTGAACTAGCAGGCGATGACGATGTTTGTGGCGGTGGCAAAGGTCCGGATCATCATGCAGCAGAATGACTCCTTGAAGGACAAACGGCGGGTGCTCAGCTCCATGACCCAAAGACTACGTGCTAAGTTCAACGTGGCTGTGGCGGAAGTGGAGCTGCAGGACGTGTGGCGGCAGGCGGTCCTGGGGATTGTGACTGTTAGCAGCTCCCCGTCCTTTGTTCGGGAGTCCTTGGATACGGTGGTACGTTTCATTGAGGGAAACTTCCCCGTGGAAGTGGCTGCCGTGACCATCGACGTGTTCTGATGGTGCCGAAGATTCAGCTGAAAGAGGAAGGGAGCTGGCTCTGATGACAATGCAACGGGTCGAAAAGGTTAGGGAAGCGATTCGACAGGAAGCCAGTGATATTATCATGCGCAACCTCAAGGATCCCCGGGTGGGATTTGTCACCGTTACCGATGTGGAGGTGACCGGTGATTTACGCCAGGTGAAGATCTTTGTTAGTGTCTATGGCGATGAAGAGGAGCGAAAAGCCACCATGGAGGGGCTTAAGTCGGCCACCGGCTTTGTGCGCAGTGAGCTGGGCAAAAGGATCCGGCTACGGCACACCCCAGAGGTGTCTTTTTGCTTCGACGAGTCCATTGAACGGGGGGCCCGTATCTTTTCTTTGCTGCGGGAGATCGAAGGCGACCAAGAAGGAAATAAGTCCGATGAATAGGTTACAGGGACAACTGCAAAGGATTGCTGCTTTCATAAACCAAGCCGATGACTTCCTGGTTTTCAGCCATGAGCGGCCCGATGCCGATAGCATAGGCTCCAGTTTGGCCTTAGCGGAGGCCCTGCGGACCTTGGGTAAAAGGGTGCGGGTGTTTCTGTCCCCCCAGCATCGGTATCAGTTTGCCCTGGGGGATGACCCTATCTACGGTGTCGAGGACCTCCCGACGGATCCTGGAGCCTGTCCTGTGATCGTGCTGGACGGTGAACCGGACCGGACCGGAGAGTTTGCGGACTTTACCCGGCGGGCCAAGGTGGTGGTGAATATTGACCACCATGCCAGCAACCGTGGACAAGGGCCCTATTACCTCATTGTCCCGGAGGCTTCGGCCTGTGCAGAGCTGGTCTACTATTTGATCGAGACTCTGGGGGTGCCCTTGAACCCGCGGATGGCTAACAGCCTCTACATGGCCATCGTGGGCGATACCGGCGGCTTTCGTTTTTCCAACACCAGCGCTCGGGTCTTGGAAATTGCGTCGCGGCTGGTGGCCGCGGGGGCAAGACCCGAGGAAGTGGCCACTAACCTCTTCATGCGGCGTCCCCTGGCATATTTCCGACTTTTGAGTTTGGCCCTTGGGCGAATGCGGATAGATGCCGAGGGGAAGGTGGTTTCCATGGTCGTCTCCCAGGAGGACCTAAGACAGACCGGAGCCGGGGAAGACGACCTGGAGGGTCTTGTGGATTATCCGCGGATGGTGGAAGGGGTGGAAGTGGCCCTGCTCTTTAAAGACTTAGGGGAGGGCACCGTGACCGTGAGCTTTCGTTCCACCGGGACGGTGGATGTAAGCAAGATTGCCGCAGAATTTGGCGGGGGCGGACACGTGAAGGCCTCCGGTTGTACGGTGAAGGGAAGTCTAGAGGAAGTATGTACCAAGGTGATTCAGCGGGTTTGTCAGGCTATTTGAACATATTGAAACCACCGGGGATGACTTCGGCGGATGTGGTGGCCTATGTGCGGAAGATTGCCAAGGTTAAGCGGGTGGGCCATGGGGGTACTCTGGATCCAGGGGCGGCGGGGGTTTTGCCCATCGCTATTGGGCCGGCCACCCGGTTGGTGGAGTACTTGCATCAGTGCTACAAGGCCTATCGGGCAGAGGTCACCTTTGGGGTGGTCACCGATACCTACGACGCCCAAGGGAAAATAGTGGCTGCCCAGCCCGGTTGCAAAGTGGCTGTCGCCCATTTGGAAAGGGCCCTAGATCAGTTTCGAGGAGAGATCGAACAAAGACCCCCGGCCCATTCGGCCCTGAAGGTGCAAGGAAGGCGGCTATACGAGCTGGCCCGGGAAGGTGTGGCGGTAGAAGCGAGATTACGTAAGGTGGAAATCCGGGAACTTCGGCTGGTGAAGCAGTTGTTGCCCGAGGAGGAATCTGTTTCCTCCTGTTTTCTCGATGTGGTTTGCTCCAGTGGTACCTATATCCGCTCCCTGTGTCATGATCTTGGTCAAGCTCTGGGCTGTGGAGCATACATGTCCTTTTTGGTGCGGACCCAGGTTGGTCCCTTTTCTTTGAATCAGAGCCTTTGTCTGGAAGAATTGACCGATCCCGAAAAGGTGTACAAGGCCCTGGTGGGGCCGGAAGTGGCGGTGGCTCACCTGCCGAAGATTGTGCTCAGCCCGGACCAAAGGGTGCGATTTGCCCATGGGAACGCCATCCCCCAAAGGGGGGCGTTTACACCGGGGGAGTACGGGGTATATGACGAAGAGGGCCAGTTGGTGGGGATCGGGATTATCCGGGAAAACCAGCTACAACCCAGAAAAGTATTTGCTAAGGATTGATGTTGTAATGTCAATGGATGTTGGACCAGTGGCGGCCCTCGGTATCTTTGATGGTGTTCACCTGGGACACCAGAAGATCCTGGAACAGACGGTGCTACGGGCCCGTCAGCTGAAAACGGAAGCTTTAGTCTTAACCTTCCATCCCCATCCCCAGGTGGTACTGGGCGGCGAGGGCCCGAAACTTATCACCACTTTGGAGGATCGCCAAGCCTTGATCCGCGGTTGTGGGATCCATCGGGTCTTGGTGGAGTCCTTTACCCCGTCCTTTGCCCAGCTAACCCCGGAAGAGTTCTTTACCGAGGTTATTGTGGGGAAATTGCAGGTGCGGGAAATTGTGGTGGGCTATGATTACACCTTCGGACAGGGTGGGGCGGGGAATGTGGAGACCTTACGAACCTTGGGGCAAGCCCAGGGCATCCAGGTCCATCGGGTATCACCGGTAGAGATTGCCGGCCGGAAAGTGTCCAGCACCCTGATCCGGGAACTGGTGACCCAGGGACAGGTGGAGAAGGCCAGAATCCTGCTGGGCCGGCCCTTTTTCCTCCGGGGGAAGGTGATCCACGGGGAAGGCCTGGCCCGGCAGTGGCGAGTGCCCACGGCCAATCTTGCGGTTTCCGAGGAGATCCTTTGGCCGATGGATGGGGTTTACCTTGCCACCGCGGAGATGTCTGCAGAGGGGGAGCTTCCTGCGATTGTGAGTATCGGAACCAAGCCTACCTTTGACGGTAGGGAGCGGGTGATCGAAGTCCACATCCTCGATCGGCAGTGGGACCTTTACGATAACCAGTTAACGGTCTTCTTCCACCGATTTGTTCGTCCCCAGCGCCGTTTTGGTTCCGAGGCGGAATTGTTTGCCCAGGTGCATCGGGACATTGCCGAGGCGCGGATCTTTTTTGCTACTCCTTCTAAGGTGGAATGCACCGGCGAATGATTGACGTAATCTCAAGGAGATAGTACAATTAATACGGATCGAGGAACCTTTAGCTAGGGATAACGAGCCCCTCGACGTTGTGCTTGGCTTAAGGGGATCCAGTCGACCAAGGGTCAATCCTTGGAAAGAGTAGGAGGTGAGGGAAGTTGTCGCTATCTAAGGAACGGAAGCAGGAGATTCTGAAAGAATTCCAAGTGCATGAAAATGATACCGGATCTCCCGAAGTACAGATCGCCTTGTTGACCGCGCAGATCAATGAGTTGACCACCCACTTGGTGAAACATAAAAACGATCATCATTCCCGGCGCGGCTTGTACAAGATGATCGGTCAGCGGAGAGGTTTACTCCGGTATCTCCGGAACAAAGATATTGAAAGATATCGGGCGATTACGGAGAAGCTAGGCATAAGGCAACAATAAGAGCGGGATTCCCCGCTCTTTTTCAAATGTAAGTTGCGAACAAAATACAGGAGGTAAAGGTATGAAAAAGTACACAGTTGATTACGGGGGCCGCCCCCTGGAAATGGAGGTGGATAGGGTAGCCGGTCAAGCCAATGGCAGCGTCCTGGTCAGGTACGGTGACACGGTATGCCTGGTCACTGCCACTATGTCTGCTGAGCCGAGGGAAGGCATCGACTTCTTCCCGCTCCTTGTGGACTACGAAGAGCGGATGTATGCCATCGGCCGCATTCCCGGCGGGTGGGGCCGACGGGAAGGAAAACCCGGGGAGGGGGCCATTCTCGCTGCTCGTATGATCGACCGTTGTCTACGTCCCCTCTTTCCTGACGGATTCTACAATGACGTCCACGTGGTGGCCACCATCCTCTCGGTGGACAATGATAACCCACCGGATCTAGCATCCCTCATGGGGGCATCCTTCGCCCTGATGATCTCGGATATCCCCTTCAATGGACCCATCGCCGGCGTGCGGGTGGGAAGAGTCAACGGCCAGTTTGTGATCAATCCCACCCTGGAGCAATGCGCCCGTTCGGATATGTCCATTACGGTGGCCGGGACCAGCGAAGCGGTGATCATGGTGGAAGCTGGTGCCAACGAGGTTCCAGAGGAGGATGTGCTCGAGGCCATACTCTTCGGCCACGAAGAGATCAAGAGGCTTTGCCAATTCCAGTTCCAGCCCCAGCAGGAAGTGGGCAAACCCAAGGTGGAGGTTCCCATCTACCAGGTGGATGCCGATTTGGAAGAGCAGGTTCGCAGCCGGGCCACGGAGCGGTTGCTCGCGGCTATCCAGAATCCGGATAAACTGAGCCGGGAGGCGAACATCAAGGCGGTTTGTGATGAAGTGTTGGAGGAATTCGCCGCCGAGCGTTCGGAGGAAGAATTCGAGGAGATAAAGAAGGATGTTTCCAGTATTTTGGACCTCATCGTCCGGGAAGAGGTCCGGCGGATGATCCTGGAGGAAGGGGTAAGACCCGACGGACGGGCCACCGATGAGATTCGGCCCATTTCGGCGGAAGTGGGGATCCTACCCAGAGCCCACGGTTCGGGACTCTTTACCCGTGGACAGACCCAAGTGCTCAACGTCTGTACCCTTGGGGTGAAATCCGATGAACAGGTACTGGATGATCTAGGCGACGAAGAGACCAAGCGCTATATCCATCACTACAATTTCCCACCCTACAGTGTGGGGGAGGCCAGACCCATCCGGGCACCGGGCCGTCGGGAGATCGGGCATGGCGCCTTGGCCGAACGGGCTCTGTTACCGGTGATTCCCGATGAGGCGGAGTTCCCCTATACACTGCGGTTGGTTTCTGAGGTGTTGGAATCCAACGGTTCCACCTCCCAAGCCAGTGTCTGTGCTTCCACTTTGTCCCTGATGGATGCCGGCGTACCCATCAAACGGCCAGTGGCCGGGATCGCCATGGGACTGATTAAGGAAGGCGAGAA
Source organism: Bacillota bacterium (assembly GCA_012839765.1). Taxonomy (NCBI): domain Bacteria; kingdom Bacillati; phylum Bacillota; species Bacillota bacterium. The sequence goes on along the minus strand of DUMW01000068.1, from coordinate 61,510 downwards.
ATATGCCATCCTGTCGGACATCCAAGGTATGGAGGACTTCCTTGGCGATATGGACTTTAAGGTGGCCGGTACGGAAGTTGGTGTCACCGCCCTGCAGATGGATATCAAGATCCAGGGGATCAGCAGGGAGATCTTGCAACAGGCTTTGGAACAGGCCCGGAAAGGTCGGATGTTTATCCTGGGCAAGATGCTGGAGGCGATTTCGGCCCCCCGTCCCCAATTGTCCCCCTACGCTCCCCGTATCATCACCATGGAGATCCCCCCCGATAAGATCCGCGACGTCATCGGACCGGGTGGCAAGAACATCCGGAAGATCATCGATGAGACCAAAACCACCATCGACATTGAGGACGACGGTCGGGTGTTCATCTCTTCGGTGGATCAGGCCGGTGGGGAAGCGGCGAAGCTGGCGATTGAACGGATCGTGGCCGATGTGGAAGTGGGTCAGATCTACACCGGCGTGGTGAAACGTATTGCCAAGTTTGGTGCCTTTGTGGAGGTCCTGCCGGGCAAAGAGGGCCTTGTCCACATCTCACACCTGTCGCCAAAGCGGGTGAGCAAAGTGGAAGATGTGGTAAAAGAGGGCGACTCGGTGTTGGTGAAGGTGATCGAGATCGACCGGCAAGGGCGGATCAATTTGTCCATGAAGGATGCCCTTCCATTGGGAGAAAACGGCAAGTCCTAACTTCTAACAACTAAAGCAGGTGTTTATGCCTGCTTTACCCCATTCCCTGATTCCCTAGCAATAAGGAATCCGGGAAATTTTTTTGCCCAAAACCAGCCTCGAACCACTGTCCGTCGCCTGTCTTGTAATCTGTTTCCGGTTGGTTTATAGTTTTAAAAGAGAGGAGTTGCTGGAGATGGCAAAGATCACAGTAGATCGAGAACGCTGTAAAGGCTGTAGCCTGTGTATTGCGTTCTGTCCACAGAAAATCCTGGAACTGGAAACAACAACCAATGCCAAGGGCTATCATCCGGCAGCCTTGGTGGATGAAGAGCGGTGTACCGGATGTGCCCAATGTGCCACGATGTGTCCGGACATCTGTATCGAAGTGTACCGGTAGTCTTTGGAGGTGTCGGCTTGAAACGGGTATTGATGAAAGGTAACGAAGCACTGGCCCGGGGCGCTGTTGCTGCCGGGTGTCGATATTTTTTCGGGTACCCCATTACCCCGCAAAATGAGATCCCCACGTACATGGCGGAGGTCCTCCCGAAGCTGGGGGGTGTCTACCTGCAGGCGGAAAGTGAGATCGGAGCCATCAATATGATTTACGGCGCCGCAGGCTGTGGCAAAATGGCGATGACTTCCTCTTCCGGTCCTGGGTTGAGCCTGAAACAGGAGGGGATTTCCTACCTTTGTGGAGCCGAGTTGCCCTGCGTCATTGTGAACATCCAGCGTTGTGGTCCTGGTCTGGGTGGCGTATTGGCCAGCCAGGGGGACTATTTCCAGGCCACCCGGGGTGGCGGACATGGTGATTACCGGACCCTGGTGCTGGCTCCGGCCACCGCGCAGGAAATGTACGACCTGGCTTGGGATGCCTTTACCATTGCCTTTCGGTATCGTAATCCCGTGGTAATCCTGGGTGATGGGATCCTGGGTCAGATGATGGAGCCGGTGGCATTGGTGGAAAGGCCGCCGGTGGATCCGGGTAATCTAGATTGGGCCACCACCATGGCCAAGGGGCGGTCGAAACGCTTGATCAACTCCCTGTATATCGATCCGGTGGAATTGGAGCAACATAACCGGAAACTGGCCGCGAAATACGAACGGATGAAGCGGGAAGAGGTCCGCTTTGAAGAGGTCGGCATGGATGATGCGGAGATCTGTGTAGTGGCCTATGGGATCGTGGCCCGGATCGTTCGTTCCGCCGTGGCCCGGGCCCGGGCCCAAGGGATGAAGGTGGGTATGATCCGTCCCATTACCCTGTTCCCCTTCCCTGAGGAAGTGATCTACCGTCGGGCCGAGCAGGTTAAACTGTTCCTCACGGTGGAACTGAGCACGGGGCAGATGGTGGAAGACGTGCGTCTAGCGGTGGCGGGACGTCGGCCTGTGGAGTTTTACGGGCGGCAGGGCGGTATGGTACCTACACCTAAGGAGATCCTGGAGCAGATTGAAAGATTGGGGGCAATTTCGTGAAGAAAGTGTTCGAAAGACCGCGTAGCCTGGCGGACATCCCATTCCACTATTGCCCAGGCTGTACCCATGGAATCATTCATCGGTTGGTAGCCACGGCCATTGATGACCTAGGCATTCAGGAACAGACCATCGGAGTGGCTTCGGTGGGTTGTTCAGTGTTCACATACAATTACTTCGATGTAGACATGCAGGCCGCGTCCCACGGGCGGGCACCCGCGGTGGCGACGGGGGTGAAACGGGCGATCCCCGAGGCCATTGTCTTTGCCTACCAAGGAGACGGGGACCTGGCTTCCATCGGTACCGCGGAATTCGTCCATGCCGCGGCCAGGGGAGAGAAGATCACGATTATCTTCGTGAACAACGCCATCTACGCGATGACCGGTGGACAGATGGCCCCCACCACCCTGTTGGGCCAAAAGACCACCACCTCCCCCGCAGGCCGTAGCATCGACCGGGAGGGTTACCCGGTGCAGGTTTGTGAGATGCTGGCCAGTTTCCCGGGGGTGGCCTATCTGGAACGGGTGTCGGTCCATGAGCCCCGGGCGGTACGCCGCGCCCAGCGGGCCATTACCAATGCCTTCAAAGCCCAACAGGCGGGCCTGGGTTTTTCCCTGATTGAGGTCCTCTCCACCTGTTCGGTGAATTGGCAAATGCCTCCTCTGAAGGCCCTGGAATGGTTGAAGGAGAACATGTTGGAGTATTACCCGGCGAAGAATTTCGTCAATAAGCTGGAACAGGGGGGGACGGACGGTGCTGCATGAGGTGATTATCGCTGGATTTGGTGGACAAGGGGTCCTACTATGCGGGCAACTGATCGCCCATGCGGGTATGGAAGCAGGATACAACGTGACTTGGTATCCCTCCTATGGACCAGAGATGCGGGGCGGTACCTGCAACTGCTCCGTGGTGGTTTCCTCGGATGTGGTGGGTTCGCCGGTGGTCAGTGAGGCTTCCGCTCTGTTGGTGTTCAACAAACCTTCCTTGGACAAGTTTGAGAATGCGGTACAGCCCGGTGGGTTGGTTTTTATCAACAGTTCCCTGGTGGATCGGCAACCGAAACGGGAAGACGTTACAGTGTACAACGTGCCGGCCAATGCCATCGCCGATGGATTGGGCTCGAGCTTGGTCGCCAATATGGTGATGCTGGGTGCCTTCTTGGAAGCCACGGACCTTTTGGCCGACGAGTTGGTGGAGGTGGCCTTAAAGGAGATCCTGCCCGAACGGCGTCATCACCTGTTGCCCTTGAATATGCAGGCAGTGGCCGCCGGCCGGAAAGTGGTGAGGGAGCATGGAAAATAAAGGGTATGTGGATGCGGCGAGGCTAAAAAGAGTGTTTTTGGAGATGGTACACATTAACAGCCCCGCCTATCAAGAGGCGGAGCTGGCGGACTTTGTGCAAAGGGAGCTGGAAGGGTTGGGGCTTAAGGTGAGCCAAGGCCCTCCTATCACCGGGGGCAACTGCGGCAATGTCCTGGGAGAACTGCCCGGTAGCGGTAGGGCCATTCTCCTTTCGGCCCACATGGATACGGTGGCCCCCACGGCGGGGATCGTCTGTCTGGAGGAGGACGGGGTGGTGCGCACCGACGGCCGGACCATCCTGGGTGCCGATGACAAGGCCGGTATTGCCGCGATCCTCGAGGCTTTGCGGGTGGTGGTGGAATACCAGCTGCCTCATCCCACCGTCTACGTTCTTTTCACCGTGGCCGAAGAGGTTGGCCTGTTGGGGGCAAGGGCCTGCGAACCGCTTCCGTCCATCGACTATGGTTACGTGTTGGACAGCGACGGGCCGCCGGGTACCATTGTCAACGGTGCGCCCTATCACTGTGATTGGCGGGTGGTGGTACACGGTAAGGCGGCCCATGCAGGGGTAGCGCCGGAAGAGGGGATCAACGCCATCGCCGTGGCCGCCGCAGCCCTAAGCAAGATGTCCTTTGGACGTTTGAGTCCCGAGACCACTTGCAATGTGGGTATCATCGAGGGCGGACAGGCCAGAAACATTGTCCCCGATACGGTAAAGATCGTGGGTGAAGTACGTAGTTTCCGGAAGGATGAGGTAAAGACCCAGATTGATCAAATGCGCGCGATCTGGGAGGAAACCACCAAAGCCTTCGGTGCCACCTACTGTTTTGATGTGGAAGAATCCTACGGAGGCTATGTGCTCCCGGAGGAGCACCCTGCCATTGCTGTGGCCAAGGAGGCAGCCCTCCGGGTGGGGGCCACGCCTACGATCCGGCGTAGCGGGGGCGGCAGTGATGCCAATATCTTTAACACCATGGGCATCCCCACGGTGCCCTTAGGTTTTGCGGCCCGGGGGGTCCATTCCAAGGAAGAATCCATCGATCTGGCGGACCTGAAACAGGTGGCGGAGCAGGTGGTGGAGATCATTCGTCTTTCGGCGGACTGAGGGGGGACCTTTGTGATTAGGATTCGACGTGCACGGGTGTTGTCCGTGGATGAACGCCATGTGGGTTACAGCAAGCTCACGGTCCAAGTGGGCGAGGAAAAGCAACAGGCGATCAATTACGACTTCTTGACCGGTAGCGTCGGCCAGGGGGATTTTGTAATCCTGAACACCACCGCGGTGCACGCAGGGGTGGGTAGTGGGGGATACCACTTTGTGATCTATGTGGAGGGAAACGATTACCTCAACAGCCCCGAGGAAGGCCACATCTTCAAACTACGCTACACGCCCCAGCAGATCAAGGTCCAGGTTGCCGAGGAAGAGGAAAGCCCCACCCATGATCTAGTGGCCAATTGTGCTGATCTTGCAGGGTTGCCGGTGCTGGCCGGTGCCTTGCATTCCCAACTGACCCCCGCGGTCTTGGGGATCCGGGCCTTCGCTCCACCCCAGACCAGGATCGCCTACATCATGACCGATGGGGGGTGCCTTCCCCTGGCCTTCAGCCAGCAGGTTCGATTCCTAAAGGAAAAGGGATTAATTGATGCCACGATTACCTGTGGTCACGCCTTTGGGGGTGACTATGAGGCGGTGAATATCTACAGTGCCCTCATCGTGGCAAAGGCTGTGGCCAAAGCCGACTATGCTATTGTCTGTATGGGACCTGGGATAGTGGGTACCAACACGAAGTGGGGTACCACCGCTTTGGAACAAGCCAGTATTTTACATGCCGTATCCACCCTAAAGGGGATTCCCATTGCGATCCTGCGGCTTAGTTTTGCCGATCCCCGTCCCCGGCACTATGGGGTGAGTCACCACACCCTGACGGTGCTGTCCCAGGGGGTGCATGTGCCGGTCCATGTGGCCTTGCCCCAACTGGAAGGGGAGAGGCGGGCCCACGTCTATAGCCAACTGGAAGGGGCGGGATTGACGAGTCGGCACCAGATCACGGAGCTGGCCACCGATTTCCTCACCGGGTATCTGGAGGAATATGGCCATTTGCTCAATACCATGGGGCGCTCCTATGGCCAGGATCCGGAGTTTTTCATGGCCGCGGCCGCTTCGGGGGCTTTGGCTGTGAGTTTGGCCCAGCCAAGTCCTCCTAAGGGGGAGAGGACCTAGGGTGCGGGAGTATCGGGTGGACTTGCATGTCCATGTGGGCTATGCCCATGCTGGGCAGGTGGTGAAAATCCCTGCCGGTAAGGATCTGACGGTGCGGGGGATTGTCCAGGAGGTTTTGGATCGGTCTCAGGTGGAGATCCTCGGGATCGTGGATTGCGGCAGCCCCCTGGTTTTGGAGGACCTTAGGGAGCTTTTGGAAGCAGGCTGGGGCAGGCCCCTGCCCGGCGGAGGACTGTGTTTTGCCGAAAGGCTCACGGTGTTACTGGGAGTGGAAGTGGAATTGGCGGTGGGCCAGGGGTTTGCCCACTGGCTAGCCTATTTTCCCACCTTGGAAAAACTGCAGGTCTTCTGTGATCGTTTGTCACCCATGGTGACCAATCCCAATTTGAGCACCCAAAGGGTACACACCTCCGCTCCCCAGTTTGCACAGCTAGTGGCCAGTTGTCAGGGGATCCTGATCCCCGCCCACATCTTCACGCCCTTCAAGAGTGTCTACGGTTCCTGCGGTAGTAGTATCGCCGCGGCCTTTGGTTCCGGTGCCCAGGTGGCAGCGGTGGAGCTGGGCCTTAGTGCCGACACGGATCTGGCGGATCAGTTCTTGGAGCTACACCGATATACTTTTCTCAGCAATTCCGATGCCCATTCCCTGGAGACCATCGGCCGAGAGTACAACCGATGTCTACTGGACCAACCTGATTTCACTGAGTTAGTGCGGGCCTTGGCCCGGGACAAGGGGCGGCGGGTGGTGGGCAATTTTGGCCTGGACCCCGCCTTAGGGAAGTACCACCGGACCTTTTGTCGGGAATGTGGACAGATTGGATCCGAAGGTTGCCATCACCGCCGGAAGGTGCAGGGAGTGTACGATTACATTGAAGGGATGAAGGATCTGTCCCAACCAAAGCATCCCGCATTTCGCCCTCCCTATTACTACCGCTATCCCCTCAGTTACATCCCGGGAATCGGGGCGAAAACCCGGGAACGACTGTTGGCCGCCTTTCCCAACGAAGAATACATCCTCCGGCAAGCCACCGCGACGGAGTTGACCGCCGTGGCCGGAAACCTAGTGGCCCGCAGGATCCTGATGATCCGAGAGGGAGACTTCCGGCTTCAGCCAGGGGCCGGGGGGCGCTATGGACGAATACTGTTGGATGTCTAGGGGTTTAAAAAGGCGAAGTGGTCTGTTTCAGTGTCACAAAGGCTTTTGCGGAGTCAGGTTTCCGTTTTCCTAGGCCAATACTGAAAAGAACAGCGTCTACTCGCCTACAGGTCCTCAAATTTCACAGATGGCCCGGGTGTTTCCCATTCCTTTAATAGTAGGATCTTCCATTCTCGCTATTTAAGTAACCCATTTGTTCAGCGTCTACCGGAACCACCAGTTTTCACCCTTGGCCTGAGTTACCTCTTAAAGCCCTGGGGGTCCCGGTTCAGTAGTTTCCCAACCTACGGATTTCCTTGCCCGAGGACCGCCGGATCACCTGCTGCTGGATCGTCTAATCTTGGACTGGCCTGCATAGATATATTATGGACAGGACTTCACAAGGGGGATTGGACGGCCTTGAGCAGGAGAACCGAGCTTCTTATCCGGAACTATATCCTGACGCGTCGTGTTGCTTTACTGTTTATGAGTATCATTTGCCTGATGGGCTTTGTCTTCGGGGTCATCGCAATTAACACGGTGGAACCGGGTTACAAGGAAGAGCTATCCGGGTTCTGGGCGGGGTTTTTGGAAAGCCCGGCGGTTACCAGGGGGAACACCGCCTTTTTGCGGTCCCTGATGTACAATATAGTCTTTACTACGCTGCTTATCTGGGTGCTTGGGCTTACCATCATCGGTAGTCCTTTGATCGTTCTGATCGTCTTCCTGCGTGGATTCGTTCTAGGCTTTACCGGTGGTTTCATTGTGCAACAGATGAGCTGGCGGGGGATCCTCTTTTCGTTGGGAACCATTGGCCCCCATAATCTGCTGATCATCCCTGTGATTATCCTTGTGGCTACCTCTTCGGTCACCTTTTCCCTTGCTGCCCTGAAGATGCTCATTTCCAAAGATCGCTCTACGATGTTTCCCCAGTTTGTCCTTAACCTTTTACATCTTTTGGTGGGTTGCGCGTTCCTGGTACTTGGGGCCTTGGTTGAGGCCCATCTTACCCCGGTGATTATGGAGGGGCTTTCCAGTTGGCTGGCATCGGTGGATTTTGAAACCACTGCCATCGGCAAGGTACTGTTGTGGCTAAGGTAAGCCGGGACCGGCTCACCCAGAAGAAACCCTATGAAACAGAGCATCGGCACAGGATGAGGGTTTTGTATCCCGTGCCGATCCTTTGTGTGAATACAGGTATGGCCAAGCGGTGCCAGGACGCTTTCACGGTAGACAAAGGTTCCTTTGGGCGGATGTTTTGCACAGTTGGTCATTAGCCTATAGACCAAGCTTCTTTAGGGAACAGCCGAAGGCAAACGATCTGCCGGGGTTTGCCATGTTTTCAAGCATCCCCTCGTCGAAGCCTTGCTCCCCAGTGCAACCAGTAAGTCAGCATTCAGGTTCCGGGCTTTACTTGTGTGTACTGAAAATGACCTATAATTTTTTGTTTCCCGGGCAGGAATTCCCTCAATGATGAAGAATTAGTGTCTATGAAAACGAATGCGTAAAGGAAATCACAGGCAACCATTTGGATTACTGGCGTACTTCTATTTGTCGAGTTGTTAACGGACAGGCGCATGTTTGGTTGGTCAGTGGAAAGTACATAGCACGAAAGGTTCCGGCAGTAGTGTCTTTTTGGTCTATGGGTGGGACATAAGAAGCGTTGCTTGGATATCGACGGTAAGGTCCTATCCATGATGCTGGGGCCTTGATGGCTACCGAGGGTTGGTTTTCGTTGACAGTTCTTCTAAGTTGAGAACAGAGGGAGTATGAGGGTGTTACTCAAGGGGGTCTTGGTATGTCATTGAATGTGGGTGTTGTTGGTGTAGGTGTGCGGGGCAGGCACAGTCTGGAGCAGATGTTGGCCAAGGTGGACGGTGTACGTATTGGGCTTGTGAGCATGTACCCGGCCACGAATCCAGTCCTTTTGGAAGGTTTCACCGAGGAGGGGGCAAGAAAGTACGCCGCCAATTTGGGTGCTCAGTATGTTGAAGACTGGCGCGAGGTTGTCCATAGCCCGGACGTGGATATCATCAGTGTGATGGTGGAGCCAGGGGTCGCCTATCCGGTAATTATGGAAGCAATTGGCGCGGGGAAACATGTCCTGTGTGACAAGCCGATGGTGAAAAGCCCCGCAGAAGCGGAAGCCGTGCGCCAGGCCGTAGCCGAAAGCGGACTTCAACTAATGGTGTTCCTTTGGGGCAGGTACCTGCCTCCTTTCAGGGATCTCAAGAAACAGGTAGAGGAGGGTGCAATCGGCAATCCCATTGCGGTTTCCATGGAGTTTCTCATGGCTAACGGGCCGCTAGCTGGTTTTACCGCTTCTGCAGAATATCTGCAGGGCTATGGCGGCGGTGACCTGGTTACTTTCGGCTGCTATGGGGTGGACTACATCTGTTGGCTGTTGGGCGAACCCCAGGCCCTGCAGGCTAGATCCTATCCATATTTTTACCCCGACTACCAAGCGGTGGGAATGGACTCCTTTGGTTTCTTGGGGATCGAGTTTAAGAATGGCGGTATCGGTAATCTGATCACCGGCCGGACTCCCGGTAGTTTCCCCATAATCCGGGTGAATGTGACCGGAGAAACCGGAGTACTCCGGGCCGAGGCGAATCTAAAGGCGCCGGGGCTGGTGAGCGGTGCGCAAATGGAGATGGTCACCGATTTCATTTCCAGCATCCGTAGTAACAAGCCCATAGGGAATCTGCCCGGGAGCCTGGAAGGCTGTTATGTGGCACGGGTCCTCAGTGGGGCTTACGAGGCGATCGGAACTGAAAGGACAGTACTTGTCTAATTACCAGTAGGGAGGAAAAACACGATGACTAGTTTAGGCGTAGCTGTAGTCGGCGCTGGTGGGGCAAATATCGCTACGGCCAACCATCTGCCTGCCATAAAGCGAATACCGGAATTAGAACTTGTCCTATTGATGGACAAGAATCCTAAGGTGAAAGAATACGCAGAGACCTATGACGCCGAATGGACTTTGGATTTCGATGCTGTCTTGGAGCGGGATGACGTACATATTGTGCATATTTGTTCTCCGGACTGGCTTCATGCGGAACAGACCATTCGGGCGTTAGAGGCAGGCAAGCACGTACTATGCGAAAAACCCATGGCCTTGTCGATTAGTGACGCGCGGGCCATGCTAGAAGCTGCAAAGCGGAACAACAGGAAGCTGCAGATCATGGCGAACTACCGCTGGTTTCCGGGGTGGAATTATGTTAAAGAGGTGGTGGAATCCGGGCGGCTCGGTAAGCTTAGGCACATTAAATACATCATTCAAAAACCGTTCTTCAGCTACCCGCCGGACAGCCCTTACCGGAAGAAGTGGACTGGCGGTCAGTTCATTCACAATGGCGTGCACTATGTGGACCTTATCTGCTACTTTTTGGAGTCGCTACCGATAGATGTGGCCGCGCTAACTCGTTCCTATTATCCCACTAGCGACCGCTTGGAGACAGACAATTACATTCTTTGTTCTATGCTGATGGAAAACGGTGCCTCTGCCGTTTGTGAGATGAACCTGTGTGTGAAACCAGACACGCCGCCCTTTGAACGCATGGTATTAATCGGTGAGAAGGATAACCTTGATATTTCACTGCTAGCAGGGTCTCCCTCTGTGTACACAGGTGATGGATACGCTCCGGTAACCTTACCGCCGAAGGATCCCGTTGAATCTTTCCGGCTTCTGATTAGGAACTTTATGGAAAGCATCCTTGGCGAGACAAAGCAGGCTATTCCGCCGGAGTTTTCATTGCGGGTTTTTGAAGCCTGTGTTGGTGCGTTGATGGCAGCGGAAGAAACGAGGACGATCAAGTTGCCTGTGGCGGAAGCATAGAAAGGGCACTGCTTCCTTTGGGGAGATACCCTTGTCTAGATGATCAGGGATGCTATGGGAGTCTTGCGGTCATCACAATGGCTGATGGGTAACAACGGACTACTGTAAGAAATAGCGGCTGAACAGTGAAGATGGGTTCAGATCCGGAAGAGGTGAAATGGCTTGACTAGAAGAATACCCTGGATATTGGGTATTGTTCCTTTGTTGACATTGGTCTTCACAGTAGCTGTGCTCAACCCTTGTTGTGTTTCCGCTGCTCCCTTGGTAGAGGCCGTCGGTGATTCGTTGCCGGTTATCACCGAGACCGAGACGGGTTGGATCCTTGAGAACAGCCGGTTTACCTGTTTTGTTACCAGAGAGAACGGGAGCATTACCAGCTTCAAGGTCCGCCAGAATGCGGAGGAGTTGTTGCAGGCTCCGGCAAGGTTTATGCTTGGCAACTGGGATAAGGTAACCGTCGTTGGGAGTATGGTGGAAGACACCACTGCCGGTGCGGTCCTGACTTTAACCTGCCGTAATGATGATAGGGGTTCAGTAATCAAAATGACCTACATCCTGGACGACAATCATCTGGTCTGGCAGTTAGACGGGAAGCTGAGCGAAGGGCAGCAGTCGGTCTGGTTCCGATTTCCTCTGCAAGGACTAGACGAGCAGTGGCAGGTTTTCGCCCCCCACCATGCAGCTCCCTTTTCGGTTTTAGGACCGATTCCTACGCTTCAGTACGGCACTGCCAGCCCCGAAACTTTGAGCCTGCCCATGTTGACGGCTTTTTCCCAGGCTCAAGATATTGGCTTGACCTTTATTGTGCCCTTTGAAAGCGCGGATCTGTCCGGTAACAGCCTCAGTTTCTACTGCAACCCATTCAGTGTTAACACAGTCAGTGTCCTAAATGAGAAACCCTGGGAAAATGATGGTTCACTGTATGCCGCAATGGTCATCGTGGGTCATGAGGGGGACTTTCGTCCCGGCCTAGGGTGGATGTATGAAGCATATAACGACTATTTTCGCCTGTCGGATCCTGGAGTGGCCGGGTTTTCGTCCGTCGGTGGAAAACGGGACGTTCAAACGATCGCAGGACTCGTGGACTTGGGACTGCGTTGGCGGGTGGTGAACACCGATGGTTTGACCGGTGGCTATGGACTTTGGATTCCTGATTTTCTCACCAATTCCAACAAGAGAGCGATCAATGAGATAAGGGAAGAGCTTAAGATACTGCGGGAGTTTGGTGTAAAGAGCTTCCTATATATGCAGTCCTACAAGTGTTCACATCTGTCTTTGGTGGAACTGCGCTGGTCCGATTCGATTCGGGGAGAACGCCCAGAGATCAGTGCCGGCGGGGTGACGATGAATGATTCGCCCGGGACTTCATGGTACGACCACATCATCGAACAGGTACATCGGATGCTGGAGACCTTCCCTGAGGCAGACGGTCTATATTGGGACTGGGCCGGGGATACCAATCCTGAGCTTTTGGCGGAGGTGGCGGGTATTGTTGCTGACCAAGGAAAGCTCTTGGTGGGCAACAACCCCTTCGGGCGGACTTGGCGGTACTTGGCCAACGGCCTTGCAGAAGTGAATACACGCAACCTGGGCACCCTTCAGTACCTAGGGCTTGGTCATCCCATCAACTACCTGCCCGTATATTACGACGGCCTTCCTGAAGTTCCGGGGAATGAGATCATTGCGGTGGGTAAGCCCCGTAATGCTGAAAGGGACTTGAAGGCTTGTCTGTTGACTGGTAGCTTTCTCATGTTCCAATATGAATTTCCCTACGTAGGGGACAGCTTCGAACTGTTTACAAGGTATCGACCTCTGTTTGATGAATTGAGGTTGCGGGAATGGGTTTTTTCTGCTAATCCGCTGAGGCTTCCACCCTCTGTGGAGGGGAACATCTTTAAGACACCAGAGGGCAATTACCTTATCACCCTTGTTTCGCCAGAGGTCTCCTACTTTGATCCTGACCCTGCAGGATCCGAAGTTGCAGTTGGTGTCAATCTCTTGGATGGTGGCAAGATCGTCGAGGCCTACCAGCTTTCTGTGGATTTCGGAGAGCAAATACCGGTGGCAGTGGAACAGGACGGGAGTGCTGTAAATGTGGTACTATCAAGGTATAAGTCTGCCTCTTTGGTGAAGCTCGTGGTGGAATGAATAGGTTGTAAGAAGGGGAAGTGGTTCAATGGTTACTGTGAAAGACGTGGCCAGAGAAGCAAAGGTGTCCCCGGCGACGGTGTCGAGAGTGCTCTCGAAGAGTGCATACGTCAGCCCGGAGAAGCGGGAGCGGGTCCTAGCTGCAATGCGCAAGTTGGGTTATGTCCCCAACCTGGCGGCCCAATCCTTGCGGGGCAATGAGCCCTTTGCCGGAGGTATGCTGCGCGGGATTGGGGTGATTGTAAGTAGCGGGGCCTTAAGGTTCTCCCATGAGTTCTTCGCGCCGATCCTTGATGGGATTCACATGGAATTGAAGAATCAACAGCAGCTCTTGGCGTTTAGCCGACAGATCGACGAGTTTGCCAATGATCCCTGGCTACTAAACCTTTTGAGCCCAGAAGCGTGTACTGGATTAATCTTTGTGGGGTGTTCCCCCTATAATGATAAGATCCTTACCCAGGTCATCGATTGGGAGATTCCGGTGGTGCTGGTGGAGTTTACCTACAAAGGCCTGGATGCGGTAATCGCAGATAAACGGGACGGTATGCGACAGGCGGTTTGTCATCTGGTATCCCTGGGACATAAGAGGCTGATTTATGTAGGTCCTAGGGATGAAAGGGCCGAGAGTTTTGAGCAGGCGGTGCTCAGTGCAGGGTTAGAGTTTGGTGACGACTCCGTCGTGGAAGCGCCCTTTTCCATGGCTAGGGCGTATGAAGTCTTTCGTGGTGTGCTGGGGCGAAAGGACTTTACAGGGATCGTGGCTGCCTGTGACACCGTGGCCATCGGTGTGATCCGGGCGATCCATGATGCGGGGTTGTCTGTGCCCGAAGACCTGTCGGTAATCGGTTTCGACGACCTGCTTGTGGCGTCTTTTCTGACGCCCCGGCTTACGACGGTCGCGGTGAACAAAGTGGAACTGGGAAGATACGCGGTAAGACGGCTTATCGACAAGCTAGAGATGGAGGGTTCCTCTGGTACCATCACCATTTGTCCTGTACATTTGGTGGTTCGGGAATCCACCAGTCCACCTAGGACTTGAGTGTCAGATAGGGTACGGTTTCAATGTTACGGAATTTTCCAAGTACGGTGCAGACCGGGAACGGGCAAAGAACCGGCTTGAGGCAGCTGCGTCTAGCGGGATGAAGATCCTACTATTTGACGACTATGCGGCGCGCAACGGTTTTGTTGACCATCTAGGCGGTACCATTGCGGAGTTTAGGGCAGACCCTGCTTTACTCGGCTGGTACTTGGCCGATGAACCACAGCACTACGGGATCACTCCCGATGCTGCCCTGCGGCTGAACGAGAGATTTAGGCAGGATGATCCGTCTCACCCTGTGGTCATCGTTCACAGTGTGCCGAATCTGTACCGGGCCTATGCGCCGGCCTGTGATGTGATGATGGTAGACATCTATCCCATAGGTTACCAGCCGATCTGTGTGATTGCCGAAGGTATCAAGGAAGCGAGGACCGTCGTCAAGGACGAAAAGCCGGTGTGGGCGGTTATTCAGATGCATCAGAACATCTACGTGCCGCGACGCGGACCGACGGCCCGGGAAGTGCGCGCCATGACCTATCTGGCGCTCTGCAGTGGCGCCAAAGGTATTTTCTTTTTTGCCTAGGAGAGTGAAGAGGAAGGGGGGCGAGTGGAGGACACTAACCCGGAAGTCTGGGCTGAAGTCTTGCGCCTAGCTGGAGAACTGAAGAAGTACGGGTCTGCTTTCCTGGCCTCGGAGCCAGAACAAACAGTGTATCTTACCAGTCCCACCGTTTGGTCCTTGCGGTACGTTCTAAGAGAGCTGGATGGAGAGAAGCTACTGTTCACGGTGAATCCCTGGGATAAGACCTTTCAAGCTAGGTTCCGGATCGCTGAGGAGGTGGATACCCTGACGGTAGTGGATGAAGATCGCGTTGTTGTCGAGGATCAGGTATTCGTAGACACTTTTGAACCACACGATGTGCATATATACAAGATTGGCTGAGATTCAATAAAGGCGTCGTTGCGGGAGTCTTCCGAAACAGGATCAATAGACAGATTTTAGTAAAAAAGGGAGACTATAGCGTACTTCAGACTGTCTTAGTCTGAAGTATAGAAAAAAGTTTCCTGACTAATGTTTTCTGAGGAATCCGACTACTTGCGGTGGGAGGGAAAAGAGGCCCGTCTCACCGTAAGTTGGTGGGTGCAGGTTCTATTACTGAAAGGAATAGGGAGGAACGGTTGTGATGCTGAAAGGATTTCGCCTGATGCTATTGTTAATTGTGGTGCTTTGCTGCACAAGTGTTGGTTCTGCTGGGGTACTTTTCTATGATGATTTCAGTGGTTACCCTCAGGATATTGACCAACAGTCGACCTGGATTACGAACATTTATGAGACAGCTGCCGAGTGGAGCATCGAAGATCAGGTGTTGATCGGACGTGCTACCAGCGGTGCTGGTGCTGTGGCCGTTACCGGCAGTTCTCAATGGAAAGACTATGTTTTGGAGGCGGAGTTCAAGTTTGAGAAGGATGCCGTAAGGCAGTATGCGGCTTTCCTTGTAAGGTTCTCTCCGCCGGGAACGTACCACCCCATCTATGGTGTGGGATATGTCTTCAGCGTGAGCCCCTGGGGGGTTGAACTGCACAAGGTCGATCCAGACTGGCGCAAGCTGAGCTCCGTGATGTATCCAGCGGCGCCTCGCCTTGATGTGGACGCATGGCACCGGGTACGGGTGGAGGTCCAGGGTGGATCAATTAAGTGTTATGTAAACGACAGATTACTGGTTGACGAGTGGGATGGAAGCTTTGGTGAGGGCATGGTCGGCGTGCGGGTTGTGGACCATTGCACCACCTACTTCCGCAATGTGGCCGTATACAGCTTAGATGACGATACCCAAGAGAGTGAGCCTGAGCCAGGTTCCAGTTTTTCCGGTCAAGGTTCTGTGGTGAGCTTCAGTGAGGACAATGCCCTTTTGATTGACGGGGAACCCGTTTTTCCCATTGGACTTTATCGGATGCCAGCCAGTCGGGAGATGGTCAGCTATGGGTTTAATGTTACCGATATTAGCAAGTACAACCAGGATCGGCAATTGGTAAAGGCAGTCCTCGATGCTGCAGAGGAAGCCGGAATCAAAGTCCTGGTGCACGATGATTATGCAGCGCGGCGAGGACATCTTACCCACTTGGAAGAGACCGTACTGGAGTTTAGGGATCATCCCGCGTTACTGACTTGGTATGTGGCTGACGAACCACAGGTTTACGGGATTAAGCCTGAGGATGCCCAGCGTCTGAACGATACCATCAAGCAGCTAGATCCGTACCATCCTACATACATCGTTCATAATGTCCCGGACCTGTATGCGGCCTATGCCCCTGCCTGCGATATCATGGCGCTAGATATCTACCCGATACCCGATCGTCCCATCACGGTGATTGCCGAAGGTATTATGCAGGCCCGCAGGGTAGTGGAGGACCAGAAACCTGTCTGGGCGATCATCCAGACGCACCGCAATGTGAATGTGCCCAGGAGAGGGCCGACTCCTGAGGAATTGCGTGCCATGACCTATCTGGCCGTTACTCACGGAGCCAAAGGGATTTACTTCTTTGCCTACTCATCGGAAGAAGAGGGGGGGCGGCTGCAAGATACTAACCCGGTCCTCTGGCGGGAATTGGTAAAGCTCACCAAGGAGCTACAGGAACTGTCCCCGGTGATCCTTTCCATTGGACTGGATAACCCGGTCGTCTTGGAAAATGGGCTCCATTATATCACAACCGAGTATGCAGGGAATCTCTGGGTGTTTGTGGTCAACACCACGGAAAAGGAGGTGAGGATGGAAATAGAGATGATTGTACCTGATGATGTGGAGGCAGAAATCGTCCATGAAGGAAGAAGCGTACGGTTGGTGAACGGTTCTTTGGTGGATAGCTTTGGGCCTTACGATGTGCGAATTTACCGGATTCCTCTAAACTAATGATTCCGTGAAAGAAAAGAGAATGACCAAATGCTACGTGGACGAGTTCTTGGAATCGCTCTGACTCTGATTATGCTGATCGCTGGGTTTGGCTGTGTTCAGATTGCCGAAGAAAATGATGAAATCGCCGGGTACATTGCCATCTGGCTAGCCGATGAGGGTAGTGGTGATGTCTTGCTGGATTCGTCGGGAAATGACAACCATGGGTCGGTGGCGAATACCGAGTGGGAAGAGGGGAAAAACGGTTACGCCCTTCGCATTACCGAAGCTAGTATTGTCAGTATTCCGTATAGCGATGACTTTGCTGCCATGGCAGAGGAATTTACCATTGAAGCTTGGGTGCACATGTTCAGTTACAAGCCTTGGGATCGGATCTTTGAAGCGGGTGCCATCAACCTACGCGTTGAAGAAAGCGGGAAACTGGCTACACAAGTCCATGTGAACGGCAACTCCATGATTTCCACGAGTAAGGATGTGATTCCCTTAAACACCTGGACCCACGTGGCCGTAACCTATTCAAAAAAGGAGGCGGAACCAGCCGTACGCTTGTATATCAACGGCGTGGAAGTCTCCGAGTACGATTCGCTGGCTAAGCCTGCAGCCATCGATCCCATTGCCCCGGGAACGACGATGTTCATTGGTCGTTCTGCCTTAAGCGGTAACAACAGGTATATCGATGGCCTTGTGGATGAAGTCAAGATTTCCAGTGTCGTGAGGGATTATCTGGAAAGACGGTAGCGAACTGAAGGATAGTCTCACGAAGAAAAGGTATAGTCCTAGGAGGGAACAAGATGGGGTCAAGACAAGTGTTTAGTCTTTTGGTCCTGTTTGTGACCCTTAGTTTCGCCCTAGGCAGTGTAGACGCTAAGATCGTTTTCAGTGCACGGGACGACTACAAGTTGAACCAGCTTTATACGAAGATCCTGGACGCGTTCCGGGAGGAATGCCCTGAGATTGAGGTAGTTTACGAACCGTTGTCGGGGTTGTGGTATGAGCAATTCATGATCCGCCTGATGGGAGGCACAGCTCCAGACGTTATGGCTTCGCCCGTCCCGGAATATCGGGGTTTCATCCTCGACGGCATTGTTGCTCCTTTGGATGACTATGCGTTTGATTTGTCGGCCCACGTGCCGCTGGCGGTCAATGATATTTCCTATCAAGGGAAACTGTACGGGATCGGGTTTTATGTCATTCCCCGCGCTTGGGTTTTCAACGCAGATCTCTTCCAGGAAGCTGCGGTGCCATATCCCGATCTCGATTTTTCTTGGGACGACATTGTCAGCCACGGTACCAAGTTAACCATTGACAGGACAGGGGACGGAGTGCCGGATGTTTGGGCGGTGAATAACTATGGGATCGCTACGTGAACCTGGGAACCGATCTTGGCTTCCTTTGGTGGCTCCATGTTCAACGATTACACCCATCCTACGGAGTTTACGATGCACCGGCCAGGGGCGCTCGAGGGAATGCAGTTCTATGTGGACCTTAGTGTCATGCAAGGGGTTGCCCCTCGCCTGTTTCCGCCCCAAGGACAGAACCTGCTAAATATTTCCGCAGGTAACGTCGCCATTGCCGGTGAAGCGGCCCCGCCCACGCTGCAACCGCCCAAGTTCGATTATGACATCAGGCTGATGGCCAGCCCGCGGGGACCCAATGGGCGGTATATCCGGGCGGCAATGGAAGTCCTCTGGATACCGGCCACCAGCCGGAATAAGGACGAGGCTTGGAAACTGATTGAGTTCATGGCTGGGCCTGTAGCCCAGCGGATCTTGGCGGAAGAGTACGACGGAGCTTTGCCTGTTAGCATTAGTACGATCATGGACTACATGACGCCCGAGTGGCCGATTCATCTCATCCTGGAAGAATCGACGACCTTGACCAGCAGTGCCCCGATGGGTCTTATTGGCCCGATCTTGGAGCAAGAGTTCAAGCGGGTGTTCTGGGGTGAGATCACCGTGGCCAGTGCCGTAGAAGCGGTAAAACCGCAGATCGATGCTATCCTACGGGGAGAGTAGACTGGCTTTACGGAGACTATGTTAGTGTTCTAGAATCTCATATAGTGTAGTGGAGAAGAGACCGCCTACCGGGAGGTAGCCACTGGTTGGGAGTCTGAATGCAGAGTCTCCCAGTTTCCTTGCCGGTAGGCAGTCTTGTCATCTTTTCGTATCTCAGCGTTCTTCAAACCGACGCGATTAGGGCGCGCCGGTTTTATTTAGCGATTGATAGAGAGGATAACGCATTATGTTGATGATTAATGATTGTACCGTAGAGGCCGCTTTCGAGCTTCCCTGGAAGATGAAGATTGGGATTGTCCGCGGGGACAGTAACCCGACGTATCCTACGCTTGACAATACTGATGGTGTTTTGACCGGTGAAACTCAGGGCGTGCGGCTTCGGATCACCCCATCCCCTGATCAGCAGTGGCCACTCCATATCGAGCTTGGGACGAATGGCGCAGAGGAGATCCAGTTGTATTTGTTGCTGGAAGGTGTACAGCATGCGGTGCTGCCCGGCGATAGAAAGCTTGAGTCCGTTGGGTATGGTGCCGGGGGTGGGACAGGAGGACTGGGGGTGCCCTTTGTGGGCCTCGGCGGTGAGGACACTGTGGTGGGCTTCTATTGGGACTGTCTGGTCCACCACCCGGTTGCGCTGCGGAAGGATCAGGAAGGATTGCTGTTGGTCGGTAAGCATATTGGGCACCTGGACAAGCCTTTCAGGATGCGGTTCGGCTTTTCGGAAGGTAGTTCCTTTGACGCAGCATTTCGCAGCCACGCAGAGGGCTTTCCCCACTGGTATGGTGCGGTGGGAGGAGTAGACCTTTCGGAGGGAAACTGGTGGTATGCCGGCGCCGAAGACAATACCGGATTGATGGCGAGTGTAGCCGAGAAGCGTCATCTGCTTGGGCCACAAAGGGTGAGGTTCTATCAGATTCACTGCTATTTCCCCAAGTACGGGGTTTACCAGACCCAGGAAGAAGTGTGGCGGGATATCTACGGACGAGAAACCTCAGTTGAACAGCTGAGGGGAGTCATGGGCTGGTGCCGTCAGGAGGGGATAACGCCATTCCTGTATTTTAACGCAACGGAGTGTCAGTGGCAGTATGCCGAGGAGCACCTCAGTGACTCCATTGCCTGTGATGAAAAGGGCTCACCAATCAAGACTTGGTGGGTGGAAGGGAATCCCAGGGAACACACCTACCTGATGAACCCAGACCCCGCGTATGGCTTTGGAGCCTTTGTACTGCGTCAGGTCCAGCTGGCTATCGAGCGCTATCCGGATCTTGGCGGTATCTTCGTTGATCGGGCGGATTATCGTCATATTGATTACGCCCACGCCGCCCCGGGGATATCCGTTGGTGGGAAGACTGCCTATCCCATCAGTGTAGGTGTTGACAAGCTCCTTACGGCGATCAAAAGGTTGTGCCGAGACGCGGGTAAGTATCTGGTGGTTAATGTACCTTCGGGGGTGGAGACTGCACGTCACGGCGATGGGCTCACTTTGGATGCTGTTTTTCCATGGGTGGTGCAGGCCCGATATATGGCTTGGAATAAGCCGGTTTGGTGGTTGACTTATCCAGTGACCAAAAAGACCGTGGAAAAGGCCATGGCTTACCGTTTGCGGTTAGGCGCCGATTGGGAGCTAAATCTGCCCGAAGAAGACTGGGACGCTGTGGCTGCGCAATAATACATAAACAATTCGGGGTCTTTTGAAAGCTAAATCCTTCGGTACTGCACCACAGTTGACGGTCTTGCGGTTGTCTCTGTAAGATTAACCTAATCGTCACAATTGGGATTACCAAGTGGGTTGACGAGAAGTGCAGTAACGGTGAAAGACAACAGCAGGTTTGCTGCATCCTAGTCCTGCCAGGGTTAGGATGCGGCTGCTCTTTTTGACTGATGGGTCGTCATCTATGGTTTACTAAGAGAATCCCTCTGCTGTTTGCTCACTTCCCGGTCGTACAGTGTAGGGAAGGCGCCTAAAGGCTTTCGACCCAGTACTAGGGTTGCCCGGTGGCCAACATGGCGGAAGAAAGAATGGCCTTTTCTGATTCACATCTCGTGGTTGTCAGAAAAGGCATCAAAGGCAAATCCTTAGGATCTCAATCGCTAACTGTCGGTTTCTAAGCTGAGCTTCTTACCACCAGTTTGGCCGGGGTTTTTACGTAGACTGGTTTGTCCCGGAGATTCAAGAGCCGTTCCTGCAGCAAGCGTACTGCAATTTGGCCCATCAGGGTTAGTTCCATGCGCACCGTGGTCAGAGGGGGATCCATTGATCGGGCGATGCTAATATCTCCAAAGCCCGTCACGGCCATATCCTCAGGCACCCGCACCCCGGCGTCCTTCAAGGCCTTGATGGCGGCCGCAGCCATAATGTCGGAAGACGCGCAGACTGCTGTGGGTGGTGTGGGCAGTTCCACCATTTCCTTGGCGGCCTGATAGGCGCGGTCGTAGAGGTATTCACATTGTCTTATGTACTGATCAGGTGGTGTAATGCCGTGTTCCCCCAGGGCTGCCAGCAGACTGCGCCAACGATGGTCGTTCTCAAAACCCCCGATGAGAGCGATCCGTTGATGACCCTTTGCCACAAGATAATCCACCAGTTCCCTGTTTCCTGTAACATCGTCTTCTTCAATGGAGTCCACTTCTTCTTGCCAAAGGTCACCGTAGGCCACGACGAGGTTTTTCCGGTACTGGGCCAGGATAGTCCGTTCTTTGCCCTCGGGGGTACCAATGATGATGAGACCATTGCCCTGTTCTAGGTAGGCACAGACTTCGTCGACGTAATACTCCCCCTCAAGATTCGTCAGGTATTGTCGGAAACTCACCCGATATCCCAACCGTGTTGCCTCTTCTTCAACACCATTGATGATTGGCAGATGAATAGGCATACTAGCCTGGGTATTGGGAACTTTCAGGGCATAGCCCAGTTCCGCGACTTTGGTCTGTACCGGGGGTAGGGCTTCCTGGGATTGCATGCGCAACTGTCTAGCCTGAAAATTAGGCTGATACCCGTGCTTGGCGGCGATGGCGCGAATACGTTCCACAGTACTTGGACGGAACTTGTCTGCATGGCCTGTATTGAGAATGCGGGAAACTGTGGAAACGGAAACACCTGCTTCTTGCGCAATATCCTTCAGTGTAGCACCCATGGAGCATCACCCTTTTTCTCCCAGATAAGACAAGTGTAACGTTTGCATGTAAGATTGTCAAGGCTGGGCATACTTACTTTTTTGCCGTATGGAGTTTGCCCAAGGCCGGTAACAAGAGGATATAACGGTGGGCAAACGGTGCGGTTCTAACAACACTGTCGGAATGCTGCAAGACTCGTTTTCGGGAATAGAAAGGCGAGCGGAAGACTTCTTCCTCAGCTTTTGCGACTCTACTGAACCAGCATCCACCGACGCCAGGCCAAATTGTTCCGGAAGGAGAGATGGGAGGAGATCAATGACAAGTATTGCAAGTACCTGCGCCCTTTTTCAACAGTTAAACGCGTCTATGGCAAAGCTAACCAAGGTAACAATCTCTTGCCACCGCCTACGGGATGGTTTATAATACTTATTACAATAGGTGGAACGATTGCATCCACAGTCGCATCTTGCTGGATATTGATAGACCCGATTGATGCAATTGGATACAAATTTGTATTCTGATCACGTATCGGCGTTGTCCCCCAAAGGGATTATTCGTTGTATCTGCAATTCTCTACGAGTTTACCACTTTTTGCAGACAGCGTTAGGAAGCGGGGGTGCAACACAAACCAATGTAGTTTTCGATGTGGAAAGAAGAGGCCTTGGATTTACCTGGCAGCGTTCTCATATAGTTGTTTCCGTGGGGTTGTGGAAAACGCCGGAACAGACTCGGAAGGCGTTGCTGCCGTTGTGGTTTTGGTTAGTGAAACCAGTGCTTCTTGCAGCGTTAACGCGGGTACCAGAACCCCAGCGGGATTGGCTGCCTGGAGGTTGGACAATAAGTTGGAAGGGTTTTCTTGGGAAGCCTATGGATCATGGGACGGAGGTGATCGCTGGTTAGCAGCACACTGCGGAGTTATCACATTTGTAAGGAGGATAAGAAATGAAAAAGATACTGTTGACACTTCTTGTGTGTTTGTTGATTGGTACCACTGCCTCTGCTGAAAAGGTCCTAACCCTTTGGCATGGTTGGACCGGAACGCGCACCGCGCTGGTCCGGGAAGTGTTGGATCGCTTTGAGGCGGCTCACCCCGGTGTGAAAGTGGTGGATTCCGTATACGATCCCAATCAGCTGGGTGAACGGCTAATTGCTGCGGTTGTGGCCGGGGTGGCCCCGGACGTATGTATGGTGGGCAACGATCCCTACCTAGGAGAGAAGGGCGCACTATTGGCCTTGAACGAACTGAGTGTAACTAACTATGGGGCAGAGCTGGCCGATCTGATCTATCCTAGCGTGTTGGATCAGGTGACCTATGATGGCCAAGTTTACTACCTGCCCAAACTGATGGGCACCCACCATCTCATCTACTATAACCGTGACCTGTTTGCCGAGGCGGGTTTGGATCCAGATCAACCGCCCACCACCCATAGTGAGCTTTTTACTGTGGCCCAAAGACTTACGCAGAAATCCCCCGATGGTAACCTGATGATGTTGGGGGTGAACGTGACGGGGCACGGAGCGATGAACCGGGCATACAACCTGCTGACTTACCTGGAGCAGTGGGGCAGTACCTTGATATCCCTTGACGATGAGCCCTTGCCGGATTTCCAGCGGGCCGTAGATGTGCTCACCTGGATGCTGGATTTCGACCAGCGGCTGGCGGGCAACGCGGCGGAAAGTGCCAACTTTATCAATCGGAACGGCGGCTACCTCCAGGCCATGATTAATGATCGATTGGCCATGTTTACCGGGGCCGACTATGCTTATTACGAGATCATGAGCAATAGCCCCACATACCCCATCGGTATGGCCCTTAGGCCCCGTCCCGATGGGGAGCCCATCCGAACCAGTGTCGATCCAGCATGGGGTTATGGTATTCCCGCAGGGACGAAGGATGTAGAACTGGCTTGGGAGCTGCTGAAATGGGTGGCGGTGGCACCGGAAGGTGGTGCCTGGTTCATTCAGCAACAGGGTCGTGTCTCCACCTCTCCCGCGGCAAATGCTGATCCCATCAACTTTGAACTGCATCCCTACTGGCCGGTGATTATCAGCGCCGTGGAACACAGTGTGGTGCTCAGCCGCAGGGGTGTCTTCGATATGAACGTAGTGGGTAGTGCCGTGGAAAGGGCGATGAAGGGTGAAGAGGCCCCTGGTAACGCCCTGCTCAAACTTAGAGAAGAATTACAGTTTTTGTTGGAAGAAGGGAGATAGTGTCTTCCCTATTGTCCCTGCAGCCCCTCGTATGGGGGCTGCAGGGCAGAGGGGTCAAGGCGCTACTAACATCGTTACCTATCTGTCATGGGTGGTTCTGTTTGCAGGTCAAAGCCTCCGAACAATCTTGTAGGGAACCATCGTTCCTCCGCCTGTTACCAATCCCTCTGATGATGTTCTTGAAGGTACTGTCGGAACCCCGTATCTAATTAGCCTCGCCTTTATGATTTTGTGTTCGGTGCGAAAGCCGATGGCAATAGGAACTTCCGTCTTTCGTGAGTATCGATCGCCGTAAGCCATCATCTATCTGCAGTTGTTCTTCTCTCCTCGTCTTATCTCCCTAGAATCCTTGTGACCACGTCTTTAGGCATGGTGGTGTCTTGTCCATGCGACCACGCGAAGACTTTGGAAGAGTAACCGAGTAGTTTAGCTCCTATGACCCTTTCAGGCGGTCGAGGGGTGAAACCAAGAAACCCCATTGCCCGTGACTGGTGAAATCTTTACGGGGCATAGCGAATGGACCTTGAAGGATAGTCTTGAATCTTTGCATCCTATGGCTAGAAGTAGATTAGAATGCTGTCTGCTAGGAAAGAACCCCATCCTCCAGAAAATCGCTTCTGACGCCGTTTCCAAGATGGGGCGTCCTTAGTAGTAGACAAGGGTTGACCCGTGGTACAATATGGTTGACGCGAAGGAGGGCACGCGATGGTGGAAGCAGTGGAGAACTTTGTACATTACCTGGCCTTGGAACGGGGGTTGTCGGCGAACACGGTGGATGCCTACCGCAGGGATTTGGAGGACTTTCGTCAGTTTGTGACGGGGGTCGGGTGTTCCTTGTTACAGGTGGATCAAACGGTGATCCTGGCCTATCTTGTGGACCAAAAAAAGCGGGGGTTAAGCTCCGCTACGATGGCCCGGCGAATGAATGCCCTGCGGTCCTTCTATGGTTTCCATCGAAATAGCGGCAACATAACCGAAGATCCCACGGAACAGCTTACAGCCCCTAAACAGGAGCATCTCTTACCGGAGATCCTCTCCATGGAAGAGGTGACCCGCCTGTTGGACCGAATGCCCACCGATACACCCACCCAGATTCGAAACCGCGCCATGCTGGAGGTTTTATACAGTGCAGGCTTGCGGGTTTCGGAATTGATTAACCTCAAGGGGGATGATGTGGACTGGGACGAGGGCTTTATTGTATGTTATGGAAAAGGATCCAGGGAGCGGCTGGTGCCCGTGGGAAATGTAGCTCTACAATGGTTGGAACGGTATGTACAGCGTCGCGGGGAAATCCATCGGCAACCGAAGAGCCAGTGTCTTTTCATCAATCGCTTTGGCAATCGGCTGAGCAGACAGAGTGTTTGGAAGGTGACCAAGGAGGCGGCTAAGATCGCAGGTCTGAGGAAGGAGATTTCGCCCCATACCCTGCGGCACTCCTTTGCGACGCATCTTTTGGAGAACGGTGCAGATCTCCGTTCCGTTCAGGAGATGCTAGGACATGTGGACATTTCCACCACCCAGATTTACACCCACTTAACCAAGGCCCACTTGCGTCAAGCCTATGACCAGACCCATCCCCGGGCCTAAAAGGAGGCACAACCATGTCCAAACGAGCTGTAATCCTAGTGCTAGACGGTGTTGGTGTTGGTGAACTACCCGATGCGGCCGAGTATGGCGATCAAGGCAGCAATACCCTGCGAAATGTGGCCAAGGTCGTAGGTGGATTGCCGTTGCCCCATCTGGAACAGTTAGGCTTGGGGAACATCATAGAGATTTGCGGCGTGAAGACGGTGACTGCACCCCGGGCCTTTTTCGGCAAAATGCAAGAGGTTTCTGCGGGCAAGGATACTACCACCGGTCACTGGGAGATTGCAGGTGTACCGGTCTTTAAACCCTTTCCCACATACCCGGAGGGTTTTCCTGAGGAAGTGGTGGACCGGTTTGTGAAGGCGATCGGGATCGGGATTCTGGGGAACTATCCCGCCTCCGGTACAAAGATTATTGAGGACCTGGGTAGTGAGCATGTGCGAACGGGCAAGCCCATCATTTATACTTCCGCGGACAGTGTCTTTCAGATTGCCGCCCATGAGGAGGTCATTCCCCCAGAGCGACTGTATGAACTGTGCGAGGTGGCAAGAGGGATCTTGGTGGGGGAACACGGGGTAGCCCGGGTGATTGCGCGGCCTTTCATCGGGGATGAAACCACCGGGTACACCCGAACCCCCCGCCGGCGCGACTTCAGCCTGCCACCTCCGGCACCAACGTTGCTAGATATCCTCAGTGAAGCCGGGTACCCGGTCTGTGGAGTGGGGAAGATCCCGGATATCTTCGCCCAGCGGGGCATTACCGAGAAGCTGCCCGGCAAGGATAACCGGGAGATCATCCTCCAAACCGCCGCTTGGCTACAGGACGCGGATCAAGGATTGATCTGGGCTAATTGTGTGGACTTTGATACCCTATACGGCCATCGTAATGATCCAGAGGGATTTGCTAAAGCCTTGGCAGAGGTGGATAGCCTTTTGCCGAAGCTCTTGGGTGTTTTGCGCGACGAGGATTTGTGCATTATCACCGCGGATCACGGTTGTGATCCCACCACTACCAGTACCGATCATTCCCGGGAGTATGTACCCCTTCTTGCCTTTACGCCCAAGCGGGGGTTGGGGAAGAATCTAGGAGTCCGCCAGACCTTTTCCGATGTGGCGGCTACCATCAGTGAATTCTTTGGGCTTATCCCCCGGTTTAATGCCCAAAGTTTCCTGCGGGACATCTTAGGAGGTGGGGCCAGTGCGCGCAGTTGATATCATCCGGGCCAAACGTGATGGCAAGACCCTATCGGCGGAGGAACTGACTTGGCTTGTGAGGGAGTATGGTGCCGGGCGCATCCCCGATTACCAGATGAGTGCCTTTCTGATGGCGGTGTATTTCAACGGACTGACCCCCGAGGAGACACACTTTTTCACACGGGCCATGGTGGAGCAGAGCGACCGTCTGGATTTGCACTGTATTCCCGGGACACCTGTGGACAAGCATTCCACCGGTGGTGTAGGGGACAAGACCACCATTGTGCTGGTCCCTCTTTTGGCTTCCTTGGACGTACCGGTGGTGAAGCTGTCCGGCAGGGGCCTGGGACATACCGGCGGCACCATTGACAAACTGGAATCCATCCCTGGATTCAATACTGCCCTGTCTCCGGAGGAAATCCTAACCCAAGTCCGACGGCTTAAGGCCGTGATGGCCGGCCATACCAAGACCCTTGTACCGGTGGATCAGCGGTTGTACCATTTGCGGGATGTGACCGGGACTGTGGAGAGTTTGCCCCTCATTGCCGCCAGTGTCATGAGTAAGAAGATCGCCAGTGGGGCCCGGGCTTTGGTGTTGGACGTGAAGGTGGGCAGTGGTGCCTTTATGAAGGATCTAGAGAAAGCCCGGACGCTTGCCCAACTGATGGTGGAGATCGGTAGGGCCAGTGACATTAGGACCGTTGCCCTTCTCACGGATATGTCTCAACCCTTGGGCTATGCGGTGGGAAACAGCCTGGAAGTGCGCGAGGCCATCGAGACCCTCAAAGGACGCGGTCCTGAGGATCTCACCCTCCTTTGTGTGGAATTGGCGGCCTGGGCCCTGTTTTTGAGTCGAGGGGTTCAGCTAGATACGGGCCGAAAGCTGGCTCGGGACAACTTGACCAAGGGCGTGGCCTTGGAGAGGTTTATGGCCATTGTTCAAGCCCAGGGAGGAGAGCCAAAGGTTATCTCGGATTACGATCTTTTGCCCCAAAGTGCCTACAAGGAAGAGATCCGGGCCCAAGAGGCTGGCTTTGTCCAGGAGATCGACGCGGAGAAAGTGGGCACTGCCGCGATGCTGCTTGGGGCCGGTCGGGCCACCAAGGAGGATGAGATTGACCTTGGTGCTGGCCTTGAGCTTTTGGTGAAGAGGGGGGCTTATGTTGAGAAGGGGCAGCCCCTCGTCCGGCTTTACACCAACAGGTCCGACACGGTGACGGAGGCGGGCAGACTATTCATCGAAAGCATCGTCATCGGTCCTGCGGTGCCAGCCCAAAGGGAACTCGTCATCGATCACATCGGCTGATCCAAAGTGATAATCCCGCTTGTGGCAGAATATGTTTTAATGCAGGATAACAGCGGGAAGGGGACAGCCATGAGACATCTGACACTTGTTCTGCTCTGCGCTTTGCTGGTGGTGGTCTGTGTACCGGTGGGAGCTTTGGATCTGAAGAGTCCCGCCGCGGTGTTGATGGATGCCAGAAGTGGTCGGATACTCTATGCCCACAATGCCGAAGAACCCCGGGCCATTGCCTCCCTTACTAAGATCATGACTCTAGTGCTGGTTTTGGAGGATGTGGCCGCGGGCGTGGTGAACCTTGATGAACTGGTGGTGGCTTCCCCCTACGCCAGTAGTATGACGGGGACCCGGATCTGGCTTGAACCCTACGAGAAGATGACTGTGAAGGAGTTGATCTATAGTGTGGCGGTGGGTTCTGCCAACGATGGGGCCGTGGCCTTGGCGGAGCACCTGGCCGGTTCCGAGGCAGAGTTTGCCCAAAGGATGAACCAGCGGGCCTTGGAGCTGGGACTTACCAATACCTCCTTCGCCAATGTCACGGGGCTTCCGGCCGAATATACAGCCCAAGAGGCCACCAACTATTCCACCGCTTTGGATCTCGCCAAGCTGTGCCGCCATGCCCTTTCGGTACCGGGGCTTTTGGAAGCTTTGTCCACCTATCATTATTCGGTCCGGGAGGGGCGAAAACCCCAGATTGAACTGTATAACCTCAACAAGCTTTTGGAACGCACGGTGGGGGGCAAGACCTATGGGTACAGCGGTGTGGACGGGTTCAAGACCGGTACCACCACCGAGGCGGGCTACTGCATTGCTGTCACCGCCTTGCGGGACAATTTACGGTTAATCGCTGTGGTCCTGGGGGCGGAGAGTGAAGACCAGCGGCTGCAGGAGGCCTCCTCGCTGTTAGATTACGGTTTTCGCAATTTCCAGGCTCAGTTGGTGACCGCAAAAGGGGATTTCCGGTTGCCGGTGTCGGTGCCTTTGAGTGCCACCGACCAAGTGGATGCGGTCTTGGGTGCCGACTTCTACGTTACCCTGCCCAAGGGCGATACGGGGCAAGTGGAGATGGAAGTGGTGATCCATGAAGACCTGGTGGCCCCCCTGGACCAGGGCCAAGTGATCGGCTATCTGGTCTGTAAGCGGGATGGGGAAGAGTTGGCCCGGGCGGAGCTTTTGGCCAGTGATCCTGTAGAACGGGGTAACATTCTACATATCACCTACTATACCCTGCGGAATATGTTAACAAACTTGTTCCAATAGCAGGAGATATAGACAAAAGAAGGATTATCCCATAGGTAGGCAGAATTTACTAATAGATCTATGGACGTTGGGGTAGTACAAACGGGGACAAGCAAAGGCAAGTCTTGGCTCGAAAACAAGCATAATCCATGGGAAAGGCGGTGTGGCGGCTTTTGCTCGGGATTGTCCCGGGCCTTGTCGCTAAGGTGTATGAATTCGCAAAGACGTGGTAATGCATTGTTAATCCGGCTCAGTGGTGAATTGGATTTGGTGACGGCTCCACAGTTTCGTAGCTACGTTGATGATCAACTGGCGCACCATGAAAACCTTCGCCATATTATCCTTAACCTCAGCGAGGTTAAGTTCATCGATTCATCGGGCCTAGGCGCTATTCTCGGGCGTTACCGAGAGATCCAGGGGCGGGGCGGAAAGCTGGTCATTGTCGGTGCGGCTCCGCAAGTGCGGCAGATTTTTGAGATTTCTGGCGTGCTTAACCTGGTGGAGATGTGTCAATCAGAAAAACAGGCCTTTGAAATTATTCAATAAAGGGGTATCGGTATGGACAGTAATCCTACAGTATCCACTGTGACCAATCATGTGCGCATGGAGTTTCCCAGCCTGGGGGAAAACGTGGCCTTTGCCCGGACGGCGGTGGCTGTCTTTGCCTCCCAGCTGGATTATACCCTGGAGGAACTGGATGAAATCAAGGTGGCGGTGTCGGAGGCCGTATCCAACTGTGTGATCCATGCCTACCCGGAGACCGTGGGGACAGTGGTGTTGGAAGCCGCGATCCGGGGCGATGCCCTGGAGATCGTGGTGCGGGATCGGGGGCGAGGCATCGAGGATGTGAATAAGGCATTGGAACCCACCTATACCACGCTGCCTGAGGAACGCATGGGCTTGGGATTAGCCTTTATCAAGATGTACATGGATGAGATTGTCTTAGAATCAACGGTGGGAGAGGGCACCACATTGCACATGACCAAAACCAAAGCCAGCAAAAGGGACTGACGCCGCGATGCCAGACTTCTTCGAAATCGATTTGCCTAGCACCCCTTTGTTGAGTGACAGTGAGACCAAACAACTGATCAGCCGATCTCAGGCGGGGGACTTAGCGGCGCGGGAGCGTTTGGTCCAACGCAATCTGCGTCTGGTCATGAGTATTGTGCAGCGGTTTATCCATCGGGGGAAGAGTGTGGAAGACCTCTACCAGATTGGATGTGTGGGCCTGCTTAAGGCCATCGACGGCTTCGACCTATCCAGGTCGGTACAGTTTTCCACCTATGCGGTGCCTAGGATTGTGGGGGAAATCAAACACTATTTGCGGGAAGATCAGCCCATTCGGGTTAGTCGCGGTATGCGGGAACTAGCCATGCAAGCTAAGGCTCTGCAGGAAAAAATCATGCAGGAGTCTGGGGTCGCACCTACTCCCGGTGAACTGGCCGAGGCCTTGGGCGTGGATCGGGAAGAACTGGTGGTAGCCATGGAGGCCCTCCATGCGCCGGTATCCTTGCAGGAGCCGGTGGTGGATGATGAGGAGAACAGCCTGGTGTTGGAAGACCGACTGAGTGATGAGGGAGGAGTGGAGGAGTGGGTAGAGAACCTCGCCTTGAAGGAGGCCCTTGGTCGTCTTGCTCCCCGCCTCCGGCAAGTGGTGCTGCTCCGTTTTGTCCAGGATAAGACCCAAACGGAAGTGGCCGCAGCCATGGAGTTATCCCAAGCCCAGGTGTGCAGACTGGAAAAACAGGCCCTGTATGAACTGAGGACCTTACTGGCGGAGGTCAGTGTGAAGGACGTGGGGTGAGATTATCGTTGGTGGCCGATTTGCACATACATACCACTGCTTCCGATGGGACCTATACACCGGAGGAGATTGTCTCCCTTGCCCGCAGGGAAGGGATTACTACTATTGCCATTACGGACCATGATTCGGTAGATAATGTCCTCTCCACCATGCGCGTGGGGGCGGAGCAGGGAGTCCAGGTGGTTTCCGGTATTGAGTTAAGTACCGAGATGGATCTGGCGGAACTACACCTTCTGGGCTATGGTTTTTCCGTGGACGATCCGCTGTTGACAGATCAATTGGGTTACTTACGCGTTGCGCGCCTGGAGCGGATCGCAAAGACTGTAGATCTCTTGGCAGAACTGGGAATACATCTGGATTTAGAAGAAGTCTTAGCTTTGGCGGGGGATGGGAGTCCTGGCCGGGCCCATGTGGCCCGACTGCTGGTAGACAAGGGTTATACCTCCACCATTGCGGAGGGTTTCGACCGCTTCTTGGGCCATGGCCAACGGGCCTATGTGCCTAGGGATCGCTGTCACACCATTGACGCCATTCGGTTGATTCGTCGTGCCGGTGGGGTACCGGTGCTGGCCCATCCAGGGCTCAGTGCCCCCGGACTATCCTGCCTGCCGGAGTTGGTGAAGGCTGGCCTCATGGGCCTTGAGGTCTTTTATCCCCAGCATTCGCCAGAGCAAAAGGCGCGATTTCTTGAGTTGGCCGCGCAGTATGGTCTTTTAGTTACCGGTGGCTCCGATTGCCATGGGGGAGGTAAGGACCAGCGCTACTTCGGTTCTGTGCGTCTTCCCGATCACTGCGTCCAATGCCTGCTTGCCGCAGTGCCCACCCACACCACTTAAGTCCGCTGGAAACCCCTTGCCCTGCCTATTATTGCTTGCAGGGTATCAGTTCCTTAGGCAGAATATTGAGAATATATTAGCATGCGAGTAGGCTTGGAAAAATCACAGGAACAGAAGGGTTGTGCGCGGGGTGGCGGCTTATGGGGTGACATGACCAGTCCCCATCTATGATTTGTCCCCAAGAGATTGAATCTTAGAAAGGTGGCTGGGTCATGTTAGAGGGAGAACGGATTAGGTTACGGCCGATTCTTGAGGCTGATTTTGCCCGGATCGCCCAATGGGGCAGGGATGATGAACTGAATTATCTATTGGAAGGGGACTATCCCAGCACCGTTGGGGAGTGTCGACCTTGGCTGCTGAAAGCCAAAAGCGATCCCCGGGAAAAGATGTACGCTATCGCCCTGCGTAGCGACAATTCAATCATCGGAGACATCAGTCTTAACCATATTGCTTGGCGTAGTAAAGAGGCAGAACTGGGAATCCGTATCGGGGATCGGGACTATTGGGGTCGGGGCATCGGCACGGAAGCAGTGTCCCTGATCCTTTCCTATGCCTTCGGGACGCTGAAGCTCCAAAGGGTCTACCTGCGGGTCTATGCTTACAACCAGCGGGCCATCAAATGTTATCTAAAATGCGGATTTAAGGGCGAAGGCTATGTGGAGCGCCGTAATGCCCAAGACGAACTGTGTCGTATCCTTCTTATGAGTGTCACTGCCAAAGACTACTGGGCAAGGGCAGGGATCTGTGCTGTCGAGAAAGCTACCAGCTAGTTCAAGGTACTGGCCCGATGGCCGGCTAGCCCTCTTTGATTGGCCTGTCTTTTTGCGATTTTCTACCTACACCGTGTGAAACCTTCCCTTTGGGGAGGTTTTTTATTATCTACGACAAACTCTGCCATCAAAAGGATTTCGTCTTGGTGTCGGTGCTTGGGATGGTTGTTCCCTTGTCTGCGAAAATCTAGGAAAAACCAGGAAAAGCTTCCTATAGCTTCCTCTTTGATGCCGCTGGAAAACAGAAGGGAAGGGCCTTTGAGAGGGTTTTCCAGCGGGGGATGGGGGAGCAAGTTTCTGTAAAATGCGTTAGATTCAAGCAGGAATCTGTCCCGCACATGTGGAAACTAAAGTTATATTCCGTTTGAGTACAAGCTGTGAGTATAAGTGTCGGTGCGGAGGTTGATTAGGACTATGGTGGATATATTTGTTAAGGGCGGCCCTGTAATGATCCCAATTTTGCTCTGTTCGATCCTTTCCCTGGCGATCAGTCTGGAGCGTCTGATTTACACCGCCAGGTGTCGCTGGGATACGAAGGATTTAATGGAGCGGATCAAGTTGCTTCTGGGGCAACAAAAACCATTGGAAGCTATGCAGGTGGTGAAGAAGGCCCGTGGTCCGGTGGCGGTGGTGCTTGGTAGCGGGATTGCTAATTTCGACCGCGATGTGGAGACGATCAGGGAGTATATGCGGGCTACGGGACAACAGGAGATTCATAAGTTGGAGCGGGGTTTGCCCATGCTCAATGCCATTATTACCGTGTCGCCTTTGTTGGGGTTGTTAGGCACCATCACTGGTCTGATGGAAAGTTTTAACGTCTTGGGTTCCCTGCAGGGGGTGAGCGATCCGTCATTGCTCAGTATGGGGATCGCCGAAGCCTTGATCACCACCGCGGCTGGATTAATCGTGGCTGTTCCCACGGTGGTGTTACACTACTTCATTTCCACCCGGGTTGATCGGTTGGTTGCGGATATGAACCTCCGCTCTGCCGAGTTTATCGATTTCATCAAGTTCATGAACGGACAGTCCCAATGACTTCGCTCCAGGCGAAGGATATAGGTGAGCCAAATGCTGTTTGAACGAAAAAAAAGAGAGCGCCCAGAAGTACAAATCGTGTCGATGGTGGACGTGATGTTGTCCCTGGTCATCTTCTTCATGATTTTCGCCAATTTCCGTACCGCCCCGGCGGGCATCACCATCGACGTTCCCCAAGCACACACCCAAGAATCCTACGAGACGGAGTACCTTGTGGTGAGCATCGACCGCGATTCACAGATATATTTGGAACGGCAACCGGTATCCTTGCTCCAGTTGCAGACCTTGGTTTATGAGCGACTGAAGGACAACCCCAATCTACCCATAGTGATCGAGGCGGACCGCCTAGTCCATTGGCAGCGGGTGATTGACGTTGTCGATGAACTCTGTGCCGTGGGAGGACACATCTTCAGTTTTGCGGTTGCTCCTAAAGAGTAGACGGAGGAGTGATGGGTATGTTCGGGGAGGAGAATTCCCTCAGCAAGTATCTTGTGATCTCCATTCTGCTACATGCAGTCTTGATCGGGATCTATCCGCGTTGGAAGACGCAACCGCCTGGAAGTATGACCACAGGCTCTCCTCTACTCTATGTAGTTCCTTATGTTGCACCCAGTTCTCCTTTGGTAGAGACTTCAGTCCAAGAGCAGGAAGAATCAACGCCAGTGCAAACGGTTACCGTACCCGAGGAACCTGAGACAGAAGTGAAATCGGAAGTGGTGGAACCGGAACGACCGGTAGAACCGGAAAAACCGGTGACCCCTCCACCACCGGAGCCTGAGCCCGAACCGGAACCTGTTTCATCTTTGCCGCCGGAAGAACCGGTGGTGGAAAAAGCCGAGCCGGTGTCGGCGCCAAAAGAACCTCAAGAGCCGAAGGAGCCTGAGATACAACCGGTATCCTCATCTACCAGCGAACATGTTTTGCCCATAGCGCCCGAACCAGAACCAGAACCGGAGCCTGAGCCTGAACCAGAGCCCGAACCGGAGCCAGAGCCTCCGGTAGATGAACCTGTGCCAGAGGTTCCGGAAAACACCGAGACGGCCGCGGAGACTGAAGAGGTGACGGTTCCTCTACTACCCGAGGAACCGATCCCCCAAGGCTTCGGTGAAGTGGTGACCAATTACATCATGGTGCCCACTAAGGCCCTTGATCCCATCGACAGGGATGTTGTGGATATCGAGGTGCTGGTGGATCAGGGGACCATCGAGGAAGCGCGGATCTACAGTTCATCAGGGAACCAACGGTTTGCTGAGAATGCTTTGCAGACCGTACTAAGATGGCAGTTTGTAGAAAGAGAACGCCGCTACTTAGTCCGGATTAGGTTCATCTATGAACGGGTAACCTTGCCCGATGGCTTTTCCCGGCCACACTTGCACGAACCGGAGTTGATCCACTTTGAGTATCTGGATTTGTAGATCAGGTAGAGTAATTCATTTGCAGGGGAGTTAGTGCCATGCCACGCAAGGTCATTCCAATTTGCTGCTTGTTGTTGGTGCTGATCACGGCAGTGGCCCAGGGAGCATCTTTCTTGGATCAGCTGCCGGAAACGTTGGTACTCAAGAATGATTACATTGCCATCCTGGTGAACTTGTCCGAAGAGGGCACGGGACGTTTTTCCCTCAGCACCACCGGGGGTGACCCGAAACGGGAGGACGATCAGAACAAGCCCTTGCTCTTTGGGCAGGAACGGCCTCGCACGTCCTATACCACCATCCGAATTGACGGGACGGACTACATCTTCGGTGGTCCCTCTTACCGGCGGGGTGGTATTGATGTTGGTTTTGGCCAATTGGTGGATGGGCCCCGGATCGATGAAGATATGGAGGCCATTGTTACCAGCTATGTATTTCCCCCTCAGGTGGTCGTTACCCAGGTTCTGAGTTTTGCCCGGAGCACCACCACGGGTCTGGAGGATACCGCTCGGATTGCGTATCAGGTAACGAACACAGGGGACAAATCGGTACAGCTTGGGCTTCGCATTATGCTGGATACCATGCTAGGTTCCAATGACGGGGCTCCCTTCCGGATCGAGGATGTGGCGGTCAATAGCGATACCTTTTTTACCAAGTCCGACATGCCTCAGTTTTGGCAGGCTTTTGACTCCCTGATTGAGCCAGCGGTAATGGCCCAGGGTACTTTGAGTGGCGCCGACATCACCACTCCCGATCGGGTCTATTTCAGCAACTGGGGTGACTTGACCGACGGGCCTTGGGATTTTACCTTCTACCCGGGGCGGGACTTCACCCGGGCCGGAGACTGGGAACAGGACAGTGCAATGGCCCTCTACTGGGATCCTGTAGTCCTTGCACCAGGGGAATCTTTGGAATATGTGACCTACTACGGACTGGGAGGCATCACCATTGCTCCCGGAGAGCTTTCTCTGGGCGTGACTGCACCTGCCAGTGTGGTGCCTTCGGTTGACGGAGAACCCTTCTCCATCGTTGCCTACATTCAGAATACAGGACGGTTTATGGCCCAGGGTGTGGAGGTTACCCTGGAGCTGCCCCAGGGGCTTAAGGTGCATTCCGGTGCTTTGGTTCGGAACCTTGGCGATCTGGAAGTGCACGAGACGGCCCAAGTGCACTGGCTGGTGAAACCGGAGCCGGAGATTGCTGGTGATGAGGTCTTCTTCACCGTGCAACTGCGCTCCTTCAATACGGACCCCAACTCTGTCACCCGGGGGATCACCATCGTGCCACCGCCGCGCTTGGAGATTAAGGCGGGACCGGCAAACCTGGTAGGTTTCTCCGGTGGAATAGGCCTGTATGAAGTACCCCTTTCGGTGACGAATGTGGGTGGATATGTGGCGAAAAACGTATGGCTTGAGTTTATGGGGCCCACTTTGCGCCTGGCCCAGAAAGAGACAAAGGAAAAGTACCTGGGACATCTTCTGCCCGGTGAAACGGTGGAATTGAGTTGGTTTATCCGGCCGAACTTGGCCTACAAAGCCAAAGACGCCGAAGGACGGATCCGCTATAACTACTCCCTAGTGGGACGGTCCAGTAATGCGGCCAACGCCATCTATTCAGGTCAGCTCTACACCGATGACCTGCAGCCGAAGGTGTACGTGTCGGGGCCCGAGGAGGTTAACGTGGGAGAACTCTTCGTCATCGAGGTCATCGCCCAGGATATTGGCAGTTTCTTCGGTGGTGAAGTGACTGTGCACTACGATCCTGCGAGATTCAGCCTGCTTTTGGGAGGTGTGGAACGGGGTACGCTCTTTGCGGAGGTGGTAGATGGTGACCGCTTGCCGCTCAACTGGTCTGTGGTGGAGAATGACCCGGCCACCGGGTGTGTGGCCATCCGGGGAGACCGTGGGTCCCAAGGGGCGAAGGGCAATGCCACAGGCAGCTTGGTTCGTCTCCGTTTTGTAGCTATTGATGCAGGAACAACGGAGATCGGATTGGCGGAAGTCAGATTGACCGATGGTGCGGGTAACCTGGTGGATTCACTGGCCCTCCCGCATACCATTTCCGTGGCACCGGTAAGGTGACACGCAGATTTCAAGAGAACGGGGCAAGGGGGAGCTTGAAGATGCGCAGGAAGGCTATAATCCTAGTACTGATCAGTGTGATGATTTGCACTTTCTCCGTGGCCCAGGCCCAGCAGTTTGCCGATGTGGATCCTGGCCATTGGGCCTATGAGGCCATTAAGCAACTGGTGGATGCGGGGATCATCCCTGTCTTTGAAGACGGTACCTTCCGGGGAAATGAGCCGGTGGATCGCTACACCTTAGCCAGTGTGATCGCGGCGGCTTTGGAGAAGGTTACCAAGGATTCCACCGGATTGACCGAAGAGGACCTGACCCTGTTGCAACGTTTGTCCACAGAATTCAGGGCTGATCTGGTCCAATGGTATGAGGACCGGGAGCTTTTGGTGGAACGGATAAACAATGTGGAAAAGCTGATGGTGGCCGTAGATGACAGTATTAGCCAGTCGTTATTGGGGATCCAGGCCCTAGATGTCCGCACCGTGCAGCTTAAGGAGCGGATCGATCAGGAATTGGTCACCAAGGAAGAACTGGAAGCGGAACTTAGTGTGCTTTCCACCACTGTGGCCACTTTGCTGGTAGAGTTCGGACAGGAAAGCCAATTGCTAGACCAAGTGCAGCAGGAAGTGGCGGCGTTACAGGACAAGGCCGTGGCGATGGGGATTACCACTTCGGACCTGCAGGCCGGTCTGGAAAAACTGCAGGTGCAACAGACGGACTTTGCGGGCCGTGTACAGCAGACCTTTGACACCCTCCAAGGGTTAATTACCACTTTGCAGCAGCAGTCTTCGGCGCTGGCGGGCCGCTTGGATCTTTCCGAGCAGGAGTTGGCCAGTCTGCAGCAGCAGGTGAACGTCTTAAGTGCCGATCTAAAGAGTCTGCAGACTCTGTCCCAGGAGATGTCCTCCCAGGTTAATGCCTTGGCTTCCCGGGTTAATGTCTTGGAAGAGAGGTCCTTGGCCCTGGATCTGAGCTTATCTGAGCTTTCGGATCGGGTGCAAAAGGAAGTAGAGGATCGCCAGGCCCAGATCCTAAAACTGTCGGATAGCCTGCAGGCCCTGGAAGGTCTGTTGGACGCTACCGCTGAGGAGACCGCGGCGGCCTTGGGCAAATTGCAAAGGGATCTTTTCGCCCTGGAGGACGTGGTGATTACCCTCCAGCCGGATCTCGCTCACCAGCTTTCGGGAACAAAGGATGAGCTGAACAGATTATACGAGGCCCAAAGTAAGTTGGTGGCGGAGAACCGCAGTATGATCGATAAACTCCAAAGAGATCTAGCTACCCAGGAAGCCACCTTGAGCGAGTATGCAAAGAGTATGCAGAACCTGGCGGAGCTTCTGGTGGGACAAGGGGCTTTGTTAGACCAGCAGAAGGCGGCCCTGGATAAACTTGCCCAGGACTTAGGGAGCCAGCTGGCTGCACACAACGAGGCGATCACACAACTGCAAGCAGTTACCGTGGCTCAACAACAGGCATTGACCCAACTGCAGGAAGAGATCAACCGTTGGATTGCCGAGCAACAACAGCTAGCCGACCGGCAGGCCAAAGCCGAGGCCAGTCTCCAGGAGCAACTGGTGAAGCTGGAAGGTAAGATCCAGGCCCTGCAACAGGAAGACGCAAAAATGCAGCAGGCCATCGTGGCCAATCAAGACAGCCTAGCCCAGCAGGGAACTAAACTGCAGGAACTGGATGGCAAATTGCAGGCTCTGCAGGGAGAGCTGGGGACCAGGCTCGATACCCTCCAAAGGGATTTGGAAGCAAGGCTAGGTAGCCTAGAAGGCGAAGTCAACGCCCAGGTTACCACCCTCGAGGGGAACATGGATGAACGGGTCAGCAGCTTTGAGAAGAAGGTGCAAGCTGATCTTGGTACCCTGGAAAGGGATTTGGAAGACCGGCTTAAGGCCCTCCAAGGAGAATTGGACGGTCGGGTGACGATCCTTGAAGGGGAGTTGGAGGACAATGTCAGTCTACTGAAAGCGGAATTAGACGAGAAGCTGAACATCCTGAAAGCCCAACTGGATGAGTTGACCTTGGAGCTGGGGCTGCTGAGCGGTGATCTGGAGGATGGCCACAGCAGTTTGGCTTCGCAGCTTGCCCAATTGGCCCAACAATGTGATACCCTCTCCCAGGAGCTGGCGGCCCTCTTGGCGGCCCATAACAAGCTTGACAGCACGGTGGCATCGAACCTGCAAACCATGGAGCAGCGGCGAATCCAGGAGTTGGCGGCCACCGAGACAAAACTGCAGTTGGAACTCAAGGGTCTGGGCGCTCGGGTCGAGGAAGTGGCGGCGGAGATTAATTATCTCAATCAGAACCTGGCTGAAGAAGTGGCGGCCCATATCTCTGGCTACCGGATTAGTGAAAGCCAGCTGGTGGGCAAGGTGGAAGACCTGACCCAGCAGTTTACCAGTTATCGGCAGGCTAGCCAGGCTAAGATTGAGGAGCTAGAGGGGAAAGTCAGCACCATGCAGCTGGTGGCTGTACTTGGTTTGATCATCGCCTTGATCAAGTAACAGAACAGGCACATCGAAACAAACCGAGATGGGCAGGATATGGTGGGAGGTAGAGGCAATTGAAACGCTTCTCGATTTCCATCATCCTGCTCATCTTCTTTATTGGCGTTGTCGGTTTGTGGGCCCTCCTGACTAGGGAGGGGAGGCCCACCGGACCGGGAGAACGCCCACCGTATTATATCATCGTAGACGAAGTGGATGCTAAGTATTTGATGTATACGGAAGTAAAGGTGACCGTAGGAGACGAGCTGATCACCTCCGACAACAAACTTTATCGCGTGGTGGAGGTACAGGGCAACCGGGCCAAGGCTCGCCTGATCCATGAGAATGCCCTGGATGCCCTGTAAGGAGGACTGGGGGTCCGCCCAAGAGAAGTGATTGCCTGGTTGTTGACCTGTGCTGGACCTTTGGTTGTAGCCATAGTACGTGCGAAGGGAGCCCCTTTAGAATTAGGTGGACCAGTTTCCTACCCTACGCGGGCTTCTTTTTCTTGATCCCGATGAAGCAGGTTTCCTAACTTGGTCTTCAATTCTTGCAGGCTCATCACCTGTTGAATGCAATAGCCCTGGTAGATGTCCTTCAGTTCTTTCATTAATTCCGGTTCCGGAGTGTGGCTCAGCTGTTCCCGCAGCTTCGTGGTCTCCTGTTCCAGGGCGGAGTAGTTGCGGAGCTTGTTAGCTAGTTCCGTGAGAGCCTCAGCCCAGTTGAACCTCTGCTGGCTTTCCAATGTGTTGAGCCGTTTCTCGATCTGTTCCAGTTGGGACCTGACCTCGTGCAGGAGGTTCAGCACTTCCATGGCCGGTTCCGCTTTGTCCTCTTTGGGTGGCTGGTCCCGTTTTACACATTTGGTGTAGTAGCAGTTGGTGATGCCCGCTAAGGTCCGATTGGGTAGTTGAGCATGGGCCTTACGGAAACCATCGGCCTTGGGGAGCCCCTGCTGGACCGCCTCTTCCACACAATTTTCGATGATCTGCAATTCCTGCTCAGACCACGCCTGGTTTGCCTCGCCAAAGGACATGGATCGATTCCCCCTTAGTTTATAATCCCTTGCCGCAGTACAGATTATTTGCTGTTACCGCGATTTTTATGCTGATAGTACTTGTTGGGCTGGGGGCCACTGAGGTACGGTGGGGTGGCTTTATCTAGCCTACCCCGATAGCCCCCTGGTATGCGCAGAGTATATGGTCACAACAATCCTGGCCTCTTAGAGGTGTGATGATGGGTTTGGACATTTGACGGGGAAGCGAGCAGGGAACACAGTCTCGGGACCAAGTCATACAGAAAGACCCCGGGCCGACTGAGGCCTAGCCATGAAGACCTGATAGACCTGACCTGCATAGTGTCATTCTACTGTACCAGACACGCGTTTAGACCGGGGGCCGGATACTGGGAGAGGGTGAGAATACAAGCAAAAGGAAGTCACAAGGGATAAAGACTTTATGTCGGAGACGTCACAAATGGATAAGTAGCTGAACCAGACAGTTGCTATACTCTAATTAGAAATGGAAGGCCTAAGGGCAGTGCGGCAAATAATGTGCCAGCTTGGATGCGCCTTACTGGGGTTT
Source organism: Bacillota bacterium (assembly GCA_012839765.1). Classification (NCBI taxonomy): domain Bacteria; kingdom Bacillati; phylum Bacillota; species Bacillota bacterium. The sequence goes on along the minus strand of DUMW01000068.1, from coordinate 20,112 downwards.
ATCCATCGGAAGGTGACGAGAGAATGCATATTGGCGAGTGTCTTGTCCCAACTGAGTGCACTTTCATCGACCACATAGGTGTCGGGGCAGTGTCCAGTGATCCCTGGTTGATCACCAGTGGCAAGCGGATCAAACTGGACGTTTTGTTCTGCCTCTTTACCCGCACCTTTACCTGGTCCTTCGATACCCTTCAAGAGTATGCCCTTGTTCAACAGATCCTGGAGTACCGTGACTGGCTGGAGTGTGTCGTGGGCCACAACCTGAGACTGGATCTGCATCTTCTTCTGTACGATTATCCTCTGGACCGGGACGAGGTTAGTGAATTGCACACCAACCAATTCTGGCTGTCCACCCATGATGTATGGCGGTTACTGCAGGCCCAGGGTATTACTCCAAGTACATATGACCTGGTCTGGTGTGCCTGGGCCTGGGAGAATTCTAAAGATGCCTTTCCCCGGTACAGTGGTGGCACATCCTTTGGGCCCGAACGGACACCTTTTATGTCCTTTCCCGTCAGCCGCTTCTGGCCGGGAGAGTCAGGGCCGTATTTGATTATCGAGCATGAGGCCCAGCATACATATGAGTTCCTGTGGGCAGAACTGGGTTATCCTCTCATCACTGATCCCGGCGAAGACTTGACTGCGGGATGGCCCCATGCGGACTATCTGCCCAGGTTGCTGCGGAGCATCGTAAATGAAGAACCGGGGCTCTTTGCCCCCTTAGCTACCGACGAAGAGGTACTGCAGTACCGCGAGTTGAAGATGTTGCCTAGCAGGTTACAGTCGGCAGTTCATGCCTGGGTGTTGCGGCGCTGGCCCCGGAAGAGGTGGCTGGAGCTAGCTCCCACCTTCGGGACGGTGGTGTCTCCCCGCAGCAGCTTCTTGCAGGAACCGCTGTTTTCCAGTATCACCATTATTGCTCCTCCCTCCGACGGGGAAAGACCGGTCTTTATCCCTGTGCGCCTGCGGGAGCAGGGACGACACATCCCCAACTTGGAAGTGGAAGGAGTCATTGAGGGCGATCGCGTCATTCTGCACGAAAATGTATATTTGAGACACCAGAAGCATCGCTTACCTCCTCAAAGGCGATGGTCCATAGGTTGGAAGGGTGAAAGCTATTACGCCACGTGGACCATCGTTCCTCTCGATTCAAACAGGAACCTTCTGTTTAGCATATATGTGCAGGAAGTACCACTATTCAAACCGATCACCATTCCGATCAGGGTGATCGGCGCCAAGGCAAAGGGCTAATTTGGACGCCGACAGTAGCCCGAAAGGGCAGAGAGTAAGGGGGAAAAGGTCGTGGCTGGGTATAAACTACAACCGGTGCCGCTCAATAGGGTGACCTTCACCGGTGGGTTCTGGGAACATTGGATCAGGGTCAACACAGACGTTACCCTGCCCCATGTTTATGATAAATGTGAAGATTCTGGGCGTATTGACGCCTTCGATCTCGATCCGGAAAAGGGAATCAAACCGGTTCTGTACTGGGATTCGGATGTGGCGAAGTGGCTGGAGGGTGCCTGCTATGCCCTGATGAATAATGAGGATCCCGAATTGACCTATGTGGTGGAACGGGTGATTAGGAAGATCTGTAGCGCCCAGCAGCCCGATGGATATATCAACAGCTTTATCACCCTGGAAAAGCCAGATCTGCGGTGGAAGAACCTGGGGGCCTGGCATGAGCTGTACAACGCAGGGCACCTGATCGAGGCGGCCATTGCCCACCACCAGGCTACGGGGAAGGACCACTTCCTTCAGGCCATGTGCCGGTATGCCGATTACATCGCGTCGGTCTTTGGTCCGGAGAAAAGGGACGGTTATCCTGGGCATCAAGAGATCGAGCTGGCCTTGGTGAAGCTCTATCGGCTGACCGGTAACGTGAAGTACCTCGATCTTGCTAAGTATTTCCTTGACCGGCGGGGCCACAGGCCGTCGGTTTTCGAAGAAGAGCTTAAGGATCTGGCTCCTGAGGATAGCTCCTTCAACCGCTATGTTTTCATGCGAAGCGGTAGGTATGACGGCAGCTATGCCCAGGATCACCTGCCGGTGCGGGAACAGGAGGAGGCGGTGGGACACGCGGTCCGGGCCATATATATGTACGCCGCGATGGTGGATGTAGGTGCGGAGGCCGGCGACGACAGCCTCATCGAGGCTGCCCTCAAGCTTTGGGATGATGTCTATCGACGTAAGATGTATATCACTGGTGGCGTCGGTGCGCGGCCGGAAATAGAAGGCTTTGGGGATCCCTACCAGTTACCCAATGATACCGCCTACGCGGAAACCTGTGCTGCCATTGCTAGCATCCTCTGGAATCACCGACTGTTCAACTTTTTCGGCGAGGGCCGCTTTATGGATGTGATCGAGAGGACGCTCTACAACGGATTTCTCAGTGGGATCTCCCTGGACGGACGGCGCTTCTTCTACGATAACGTCCTGGCCAGTAACGGGAAGACCCACCGGAAGGATTGGTATTTCTGTGCCTGCTGTCCTACGAATATCGTGCGCTTCCTCGGTTCCATGGGGCAGTTAGTCTACTCCTGTGGTGACGGGGAAGTTTATGTGAACCTCTACGTAGCGGGTACAGGCCAGACGACAGTGAACGGTCAACAGGTGGTGTTAAAGCAGCAAACCAATTATCCCTGGGAGGGGGCAGTAAAGATCGAAGTGCATCCCGAACGCAGGGAGGAGTTCACCATCTGCCTGCGGATACCGGGTTGGTGCCGTGAGTATGGGCTTAGGATCAACGGTAGTCCGGTGGACAACGGGACAACTGAAGACGGCTATGTGAAGTTACGGCGGGCCTGGCAATCGAAGGATCTCATCGAGGTTGATTTGGCAATGCCTGTGGAAAGGGTCTATGCCCATCCTAATGTGGAGGCGAATGTTGGTAAAGTGGCGATCCAGCGGGGACCTGTTGTCTACTGCCTGGAAGAAGTAGATCAGTCTAGCTCGTTGGAGAGGATTTTGCTACCGAAGGATAGTCCCCTGGAGGCTTCCTTTGAAAGGGATGGAGTTTTGGGTGAGTTGGTGAAGGTGCGTGGGGAGGCAGTCATGGTTCTGGACGAAGACTGGTCCGAGAACCTGTACCGAACCCAGCCCTCTAAGGTAGCACCGGTGACCATTACAGCTATTCCCTACTATGCTTGGGATAATCGGGCTTCGGGAGCGATGCGGGTGTGGATTAACGAGTTGAGGTAGGCTGCTTTTTTACCTCGGTAAGCGCGGCGGCAGGAGCTCGGTGTTACCTAGGCACAGTAAGCAACCTAAGCGACGAGGAGTGAGGTGAGGAAGACACTTACGCAAAACACTGTACTCGGGCACATTGTCATAGTTAACAGCCAAAAAAGAGTAGGGTGAAACTAAGAAGGGAGGCTTAATTGCATGTTTAATCGCAAAGCATGGTTGACTTTTGTCCTAGTTGTGGTTCTGGTTATGGGTATCACGGGTGTGATGAGTGCCGAGAAGATTAAGATCGTCGTGGCGGACTGGGAACCGGAAGGACGAGGTCCGATTTCCACCATCCTGCAGAAGTGCCGGGAGGACCATCCTGAGCTGGAAATCGAGCAGGTGTACTATGGTTCTGACCACTTTGACAAGCTCCTCGTGAACATTGCCACAGGCGGCGGACCGGACATCTATCTGTGGTGGGATTTCCCAGCTCTGGCCGAAGGTGGATTCGCTGTTGACCTGTTGCCGTACATGCTGGAGAGCGAAGTCCTCCATCCGGACAACTTCTTCCCGGGCGCTTTGAACTACGGCGGGAAGTATAAGGACGGAATCTACGCGACGCCCCATAGCTTCACACCCCGGGCGATTCTGGTGAATCTGGACGCCTTCGATGCGGCGGGATTGGCTTATCCTACCGACGATTGGACCTGGGACGAGTTCCGCAACATCGCTCTGAAGCTTACCCGTCCCGACGAGAACAAGTACGGTTTCGATTGGTACTGGGGCGTGTATAACATCGGTGGGTTTATCTGGGGCAACGGCGGCGACTTTGTAAATGAGGATGCCACGCAGGCCATCGGTTACATAGACAGTCCTGAGACCATCGAGGCTGTGACCTGGCTAGCTAATCTCCGTCTGTTGGATGGTGTTATGCCTTTGTCCGGCGCCCTGCAGTCGGGTCAAGGTTTCGCTACCGGCAATATCGCCATGATGGAGACTGGTGCTTGGGACTTGTTGGTCAGCAAGGAGGCTAACCCCAATATCCGGATGATGTCCGTAGTTCCTCCGGCTCCCGAGGGCAAGTCCCCTGGTAGTGTACTGCACAGCTCCGGTTGGGTTGTGAGCCCGAACTGCCAAAATATTGAAGCGGCGATGATCGTGCTGGAATACCTATCTGGACCGATCGGGCAGCGGGAAATGGTAATTCAGGATGCGGCTTTGCCCACCCTGCCCAGTGTTGTGACTGAGTTCCAGCTCTGGAATGATCCGGAGTCCGGCGGCTTTATCCGTGCCGTGGAGTATGCGACCACCACCCACTGGTTCCTGCGCACCCCGCGGTGGAACAGCGAATACCAGGGAGTTGTTCAGGATGCTCTGAACCAGATCTTCGATGGTCAGGCTGCACCGGCTACCGCTCTGCGGGCCGCCGGCGAGGCTCTGCAGAGGATCATGGATTCCTACAAGTAATCAGTTCATATCCGGAGCTGATTGCGCTTGTTGATCGGGAAGCACGGTACTGGCTTTTCGGGCCGGTACCGCTTCCTTCCTTAGGATGCGTCAGGAGAGCCTTTCACATCACTGCAAGTACGGTGACCCAGTGTGTGGAATACATGCTGTTGTGACGTCTACTGAGTAAGCACGCTGGTGTATAATCTGGTGATTGTTAAGAAAAGAAGGGGAGGTGCTGTGCTTAACCTCTGCGGTCACAGTGCTTCTCTTGTCACTGTCAATCATCTGACAAAAACACCAACAGCACAGCAGAAAGGATGGTCAGTAATGAAACGTGCCTCACTGATTATGTCCATACTTGTGCTGCTGGCACTGTGTGCAGCAGCGTCGGCGGCCGACGAGCGGGTAGGGGTATGGTACAGCGCCTACAACAAGAACATTGTCGTCGACGGGAAGCTGGATGAGGGCGAGTGGGTAACTACCTATCCAAACGAGATTTCCCCCAACAATCCAGACTGGCATCATTATCAGGGGCGGACGCTGGAAGAGGTCTATCCCGATAAGTTCTCCGGTGTCTTGTACTGTAACTGGGACGAAGAGTACATTTACTTCGCCGGCATTATTAAGGATGACGACATTTCCGTAACCGACTTCTGGGATTGCGACTACTTCGGTTTCTACTTCGACGCCCTGGGAATCACCCAGCCCGGCGATCCCGCCTGGATGGACGGACATATCTGGGCCCACTGGCGGATCAATCCCGATGGTCAGAGCCCTAAGGGTAGCAAGGAGGTCCGCGCCCGGGACGATTACATGGGCCGATCTGGACATCAGCAGATCCCAGGCAGCAAGGGTGAGCGGGTGTTCACTGATGATGGGTATACCTTTGAGATTATGATCCCTTGGAAAGAGCTAGCTTTCCTGGATGAACCCTACGAGGGTAGGGAAACTCCCTTCCGGATCCTGGCCTATGAGGTTGATTCGGTGCTTGGTGGTGCCTTCAAGCTTACCTCCCAGTACTTCTGGGGTCATGCCCTTGACGTGCATCATGAAGAGTTCTGGCACATGGGCCGGCTCATCCTGGTAAAGTAGGGTCTAGTAAGACTTTAGAAAAGAACAGGGCCTGGAGGGGTAAACCTCCGGCCGGGCGAACAGGAACCACATAGGAGGCTAGTGGTAGTCAGGTCAGCTTGCTTCAAAGAGTGATGCCCTTGCCTCGGGAGGCGGCCGCGAGTAATGTGGCAGGTGGATGGAGGAAAAGACAGTACTCTTACCCGGGGCGGTTCGGCGGCGCAGTTGGTGGATACATACTGTTGTGATGTAGATTGAGTAGGCATGGTGGTGTTCGAGCCTGGTGATTGGTAAGAAAGAGGGGCATTGTGCTTGACCGTGGGATCACGGTGCTTCTCTTGTTACTGTTATCAGTCAATCATCTGACGAAAATACCAACAGCACAGCAGAAAGGATGGTCAGTAATGAAACATGTCTCACTGGTTCTGTCCGTACTTATGCTGCTGGCACTGTGTGCAACAGCGTCGGCGGCCGACGATCGGGTAGGGGTATGGTACAGCGCTTACAACAAGAACATTGTCGTCGACGGGAAGCTAGATGAGGGCGAGTGGGTAACTACCTATCCAAACGAGATTTCCCCCAACAATCCGGACTGGCATCATTATCAGGGGCGGACGCTGGAAGAGGTCTATCCCGATAAGTTCTCCGGTGTCTTGTACTGTAACTGGGACGAAGAGTACATTTACTTCGCCGGCATTATTAAGGATGATGATGTTTCCGTAACCGACTTCTGGGATTGCGACTACTTCGGTTTCTACTTCGACGCACTGGGGATCACCCAGCCCGGCGATCCCGCCTGGATGGACGGACACATCTGGGCCCATTGGCGGGTCAACCCCGATGGGCAGATTCCTGCGGGTAGCGAGGAGGTCCGCGCCCTGGATATGTACATGGGCCGGTCTGGACACAATCAGGTCCCGGGCAGTAAGGGTGAGCGGGTGTTCACTGCTGATGGGTATACCTTCGAGATTATGATCCCTTGGAAAGAGCTGGCTTTCCTGGATGAACCCTACGAGGGTAGGGAGACTCCCTTCCGGATCCTGGCCTACGAGGTTGACTTGGTGCTTGGTGGTGCCTTCAAGCTTACCTCCCAGTACTTCTGGGGTCATGCCCTTGACGTGCATCATGAAGAGTTCTGGCATATGGGCCGGCTCATCCTGGTGAAGTAAGGGTCTACTGAGGCTTTGGAGAGAGAAAATGCGGCCTGGAAGGGCCGCATTTTCTCTTGTGCGCCCGGCCCGGGGATATGGATCCGGTAAGTCAGAGGGACTAAACCAAAGGCAAGAGTGTTCACCGGGAAGGGGAATCCCCAGGAAGCTGGTGGCAGACCACCGACCTGAGGTTCAGGTCACGCTGAGGATGGAGGTGGCAGTTGGCTGGGCCTGGTGCAAGTATGGAGGATTTTCCCTGGCATAGGCTCGCTTTTGGGGAGGGGACCGCTGCCGATCCAGTCCATTGACCGTTGAAAACTGTTTAGTACAGCGGCTCATCTTGTGTGGAGATACTCGTCCTTTCCCCAGGTACACGTTTTTTGTATCGCAGGCAGTGCATTCGCGAGGCTGTTGTCCGGAACCGGCGGGGGTGAAGGGGACCTGTAGGAAGCCGGCAAGTTGTTCACCCCTTTGGTTTATCCGCGGGTTGGCCGTGGATGCCAGGACAGATGCCGTCACACACGGGCAAAAGCAGGCGAAGCAGGGTCACAGAGAGTCAAGAGTGCCGCCGGCCAGTTTGGTACATTGGAAATAGGATAGTAGTCCTTTGCGTGGGGGAAGAGTTGCAGGTTAGCCGAGGGGCCTAGGGGACTGCGTGGTGTCTAATCTAAAGGAGGGCCCTCTGTTTGGACCTGCGGCTACGAATAACTCTGTGAGATGCGAAAAGGGGGTCTTACGTCAATGAGAATCCTAACGACGTTCATCGTCGCAGTGTGCTGGGTCGCTATTCTCTTGGTTACGGGTGCAGCTGTTGCTCAGGAGATCTTCTCTCCCGACCAGCTGGTTGTTACCGCATCGGGTGCTAGCGGTAGCTATACCCCTGACCGGGCGGTAGACGGTAATGTGGAGAGCCGATGGGTGAGCAGCCCAGGGCGGAGTAACCAGTGGATTCAGATTCAGTTTCCAAAGTCAATGGAGTTTTCCAGCATACGTATCCAGTGGGCCAATGCCAACACCATGGGTTCGTCGGTAATGATCAGCCTGTCTGCGGACGGTCGAGAATGGGTGGATGTCTTTGAGGACTTCGTCCCGACCACCGCGGAGGCGGAAACGTTGAGCTTTGCACCCCAGTGGGCACGTTTCTGCAGGCTTACCTTTACACCGCCGGAGAGGGGAAATGTGATGTCTATCCTGGAGATCTCCTTTGGCGGGGTGAGAATCCAGGAGCCCTTCCATAAACACGTGGGAATTGGTTCCGGCAACGGTGAGCCCTGGCTTTCTTCACCAGGGGAACGGTTGGCAGTGGATGTCCTATTCCCAATCTACACAGAAACCTTCACCTGGGCCTTTCCCGCGGAGCAGGAGTATCTGGTGATGAAGAATATTGTTGACTATCGTGACTGGTTCGAGCAGGTGGTGGGTCACTATGTCTACGAGAACTACCACCTGGCGCTGGTGGATGTGCCCCTTAGCCGCAGCGAAATCGACGGCGACGATACCTTCTGGATGACGCCCACTGATGTCTGGAACAATCTCAAACTGGCGGAGATTAATCCCGGTGAATACGACCTGGTTTGGGCCCTTTGGGCATGGAAGAATATTCCCGGGGCTGTCCAACGCTATGGCGGTGCTGCCTTGAACGGTCCCGACGGTACACCCTTTATGTCCCTCTCTGTCAGCTCCTTCGCGGAGCGATCCCAGGGAATAATCATGGTGCTGGAACACGAGGCCCACCACACCTGGGAGTCTCTCTTCCGGCATAGCGGCCTGTCGGTGAACACCACTCCTCCGCTTACCGGACTGCCCCACGCGGACTACCTCGATACCATGCTGGATGAGATGGTGCGACTGGAGCCAGGGTTTATGGAGCCCTTCATGTCCGATGAACAAGTCCTGGAGCACCGTCGTGGCGGCAGCAAGGGATGGCCTGGCCTCACTCTGCAACGGGGCGTCAATGCTTGGACCTATCGACTCCAGCCTAGGGAGCATTGGCTTCAGGTGGCGGAATACGTAGGAAAGACTGCACCGGCCCGGGGAGACATCGTGGTGCAACCCCTGTTTGCTAGCGTATCCATTGTCACCGACCGCGGTGCTGAACGGGAGATCTACCTACCGGTGCGGGTGCGCGACCAGGGATGGCATATTCCCAACGTAAAGGTGACTGCCACGGTGAACGGGCAGGTGTACACCCTAGAGGAAGACACCATCTACCGCCACTCCGATATCCGGATGCCTAGGCAGGAGCGTTGGTCCGTAGGCTGGGATGGTAACGGCATCTATGGCGGATGGATCACGGTAACCAAGGATACGAAAGCCATCGAGATCAGGGTTCAAGGGCAGGGGCTCGATGAGACCTTTACGATCCCTGTAAACTACATCAATGTTGAGACCCAGCAGGTGACCCTCCTCGGACCAGAGATGGTCTTTGATCGTACTGCTACCTCGGACAACGGCCGTTGGACCTTTGGGGAGGACGGAGATTACGTCATCTTCCAGATTCCCAATCCTGGAGCAAAAGCGGCTGTGATGGAAGCGGCCGGCTCCGGTTGGGTGGAGTTGGCTGTCTCGGGCAACGGAAGGCAGTTCTTGGCGGTTTACCAGGGTGAATTGACGAAGGATCCACAGACGTTCAGCGTCAGACCTGAGTTTCTGGGGAATCAGGAGTACTTGTACGTGCGACTCCGGATGGCCCCGGATTACAAACGACCTCTTTCCGCCCCGTCGGTCAGTGAAGTCACTGACCTGAAGATAGTCTTCCGCTCCTACAACCAATAGGGTGGATCCCAGAACTGCTCTAAGCCCGCGGTACCGCCGGCGATGTTCGGTGGTTCCGCGGGCTTTGCGATTTCCGCCGCGTGCATTTTTCGGACCGGGCCGTACTGAGAAATCTGTTTACGACCTTCGATCGTTCAAAAGATGACAAGGATGCCTGTAGGAAAGGCGGGGTACCACAGTTGCCCCCCTTGGCGGAGCCGACACACCAGATATAACGGGATGCAACAGGAGATCGTACTGCGCAGTTACTATTCTTCCTAGAGGCAGCAGCAGACAACGCCAGAGAGCCTTCTGGTAGGGACCCGGTGCCCTGGGGAAACCCGGGTGCGATGGCAGGGGGCGGGAATCATCATCACACGTGGGCAAAAGACGATTGTTTCATGTCACAGGCAGACAAGCAAAGCTCACCTACCTTGATTTAGATTTATAGTTAAGAAGGCTCTGCGTAACAAGAGTATGTGGGGCCTGTTGGCCGCATCGGAAGAAGTCAAATTGGAGAAGGGGGTCATAGGGCGATGAGTAGGTTTGCGCAAATCATCATTTTAGCATGTTGTGTAGCTGCCCTGCTTTGTGCAGGTACGGCAACAGCGATGGAGTTATTCAGTCCTGGGGATCTGGTGGTTACGGGATCAGGCCACCTAGGGAACTACACCGTGGAGCAAGCTATTGATGGTGATTGGGAGAGCCGGTGGGTGAGCCGGGCTGTAAGGGCCGAACACTGGATTCAGGTTGAGTTTCCACGGGAGATCGAGTTTTCTCGTGTGCGCATCGATTGGTCCAATGCCGATACCAAAGGTTCCTCGGTGATGATTAGCCTTTCTAATGACGGTGTTCAGTGGGTAGATGTGTTCGAAGATTTTGTCCCGACCACAGCTGTGTCGGAGACCTTTAGCTTCGCTCCTCAGCGGGCCCGTTTCTTTCGGCTGACGAGCACCCCGCCGGAGAGGGTGAGCCAGATATCTATACTGGAGCTTACCTTTGATGGTGTGAAGGTCCAGGAGCCCTTCTTGAAACACGTGGGGATTGGATCTGGCAACGGAGAGCCGTGGCTTCCTTCGGAAGGGGAGCGGTTAGCCGTGGACATCCTGATGCCGATCTACACTGAGACCTTTACTTGGGCACTGCCTGCGGATCAGGAACCTACGCTGATGAACCGGATCGCCGACTACCGGGACTGGTTTGAACAGGTCGTGGGCCACTATGTGTACGAAAACTACCACCTGGTGCTGGTGGATGTACCCCTGAGCCGGGATGAGATTGACGGGGAGGATACCTTCTGGATGACTCCCTCCGATGTGTGGCGGAACTTCACACCAACGGGTATCAACCCCAGTGACTACGACCTAGTTTGGACCCTGTGGGCATGGGAGAACATCCCCGGGGCCGGGCAACGGTACGGCGGTGCAGCGACAGAAGGCCCGGATGATACACCCTTCATGTCCTTCTCCTTCAGCAACCTAGCCAGTCGTTGGAACGAAATCACCGCGCTCATGGTCCTGGAGCATGAAGGGCACCATACCTGGGAGTCCCTTTTCCTCGATGCTGGTCTTTCCATCGACGGACGTCCTCCGCTGCTGGGTATGCCCCATGCTGATTTGTTGGGCACCTTGCTAGATGAGATGATCCGCCTGGAGCCGGGCTTCATGGAACCCTTCATGTCCGATGAGGAAGTTATGCAGTACCACGATGATGGAACGGGCAGCTACAAGACTTGGCCCGGCTTGAACCTACAGCGTGGTGTCAATGCCTGGTCCTACCGGCTCCAGTCGAGGGAAAACTGGATGAAAGTGGCGGAGTACGTGGGTAAGACGGTCCCTGCCCGGGGAGACATTGTGGTGCAGCCGCTGATGGCGAGCATCGCCATTGTTACCCACCGCGCTACAGAGCGGGAAATCTATCTCCCGGTGAGGGTTCGCGACCAGGGGTGGCATATCCCCGGTGTGACTGTCACTGCCACTGTGGACGGCGAGGTCTACACCCTGGAAGAAGACACCATCAACCGCTATCCGGAGATCCGCATGCCTAGGCAGGAACGTTGGTCCGCAGGCTGGGACGGCAATGGTATCTATGGAGGCTGGATCACGGTGACGAAGGATACCGAAGCCATTGAAGTTAGCGTCAAGGGTCAGGAGATCGACGAGACATTCACTATTCCTGTGAATTACATCTATGTCTATCCCAGGGAAGTAGTCTTGGACAGTACGCTGGTCTATGATACGAACGTGACCCCAGAGGACGGTGTCTGGACAGTGGGCGAAAACGGTGAGTACGTGGTATTTCGGGTCCCCATCGAGGGGGCTAAAGCCGGCAAAATTAAAGTCACTGGCTCTGGCTGGGCTGAGGTGGCTGTCTCGGCTAACGGAAGGGTCTTTCTGGCCGCGTTCCAGAACCAGTTGAAGGAAGAGCCCCAGTTGGCTGACATTCGGCCCGAGCTTCTGCAGAACCAGGAATACCTGTACGTGCGGGTTAGACTGGCACCGGACTACAAGCGACCTTTGAGTGCGCCATCCGTCGCTGAAGTTACCAGTCTGAAAGTTGACTTTCGTCATTACACCCAATAGGGTTGACCCCATACAGCTCATACCTCCACGGTGCCATCGGGGAGTCCTCGGTGGCACCGCCCTTACCTTAAAGAGCTCCCGCTGTTTTTGGTCGGGCTTCGATTTCGTATACATGGAAAAGGTCAGGTGTAAGTTGCCGCCATTAGCAGCGGTGGATAGACTTTGCCGGTGCATGGTTCACGAGCCCTTCCCTAAGTAGGTGGAAAGCGGGTTCAATATTGGTGAGTCTCGGTTTGCCTCTGGAGGGAAGCCCTTGACCGTGTACGTCCTATCCTCCCGTTACACCGTTACCTTCACCTGGGCCCCATGGGAACACAAGCCGCCTTTGCGCGGATAGAGTGCAGACTGTCCGAGGCTTTTTTTCTCGATCCGGGTGCCCGCCTAAAAGCGTCACACGCGGTAAAAGACTGTAAATCGCTATGCAACAATACTGCAAGTAAGCTTTTGAACGGCGTGTTATAGTAAAAATAAAGGAAGTAGTATCCTGAAAACTAGTTTTCTGAAGTGATCCGCGCACCTCCACGCTTGCGTCCGCCCGTAAGGCAGATGTTGGGGCGATGGCCCTGCAGCAGGGCGACGCATCCTGAAAGAGTGTAGTCGGCATGGGGCTGGAGGAATCCAGCCCTGTGTCTCAGTAAGAGAACGATGGAGTAAAGAGGAGTGCCGCGTTTTGCTGGGGATTATGCCAAGCGGCGATGGAACTGGGCAGGGGCAGAGCACGTTGAGCTTTAGCAGGCCGTTTGCGTTGGTTGTCGTTGTCTTCAGGCGAAGCCAGCCCGATGATGTGTCTTTTGGTGCAAGCCTATTTCCAGGGTACGTGATCGTGTGTACGGTTCGTCCCTTCTGGAACTAGACAGTTTTGTGAGGAGTGGTAGAAGATCGCCCCCTTCGTTCTGATGCAGGGGCTTTTGGGGTGGGAGTGAAGACTGTGAGCCTAAAGTTTAAGCTGTCACCTAAATAAGAATAATCTACATACAAGCAGGAAAGAAAGGAAGTGCAGCAGATGCGAAAAACAAGAGTTGTCTGTCTAGTGGTGGTGGGTTTGCTTCTAATCCCATTCCTGTTCGCTGCTGTGGCCAGTGCAGAGGAGAAGATTAAGCTTGTCCTCAGTCATTGGGACGGACCCGATGGTAACCCTGTACCGATCATTGTTCAGAAGTTCATGGAGGATCATCCGAACATCGAAGTGGAAGTCCAGTATGGTACTGGCGACTATTTTGACAAGCTGGTCATCGGCCTGATGACCAACAGCGCCCCTGATGTCTTTATGTGGTGGGATTTCCCTATGCTGGTAAATGAGGGCTTTCTGGAGGACATCAGCCCCTTCCTGGAAAAGAGCGATCGGCTTTCCGTGGATGATTACTTCCCTCAGGTCATGCCCTATGCTGGCATGGTGGACAATAGCGTCTATGGCCTGCCCCACAGCTTCACGCCGCGGATCATTATGTACAATATGGATTGCTTCGACACGGCGGGTCTGCCCTATCCCACCGGCGATTGGACCTGGGATGAGTTTGTGCAGATCTGTCTTAAGCTGACCGATGTGGAACAGAAGAAGTTCGCCTTCCAGTTCAGTGACGAGACCTACGGTACTGCCGGTTACGTCTGGTCCAATGGTGGCGATTTGCTCTCGCCGGACGGAAGATATGTGGCGGGTTATGCGGATCGTCCTGAGACCATTGATGCAGTCCAGTGGTTGGCTGACCTACGGGTACGGTATCATGTGGTGCCATACTCCGGTGAGCTGGCTTCCAGTACAGGCCTCCATACGGGACACGTGGCCATGCAGGATAACGGGCATTGGGCGGTGGCAGGTTACCTGTCTCAGAACCCGAAGTTGCGGTTGGGTGGTGTGATTCCTCCACATCCCGAAGGCAAGGAACTGCAGACAGTGCTGCACAGCTCCGGTTGGGTAGTGTGGTCCGGGACCAAGCACCCCGAGGAAGCAGTGATGTTGCTGGAATACTTGTCTGGGCCCATCGGTCATGGCTTGATGGTGGAGATGGACTGGGCGTTGCCGGCATTGCCCAGCGTGGCCTCTGAGTTCGATCTTTGGAATGATCCGCTGAAGCGGCCGTTCCTGGAGGCCATTCAGTATGCGAACACTGTCCACTATTTTGTCCGCAACCCCATCTGGACCAATAACATTCAGCCGATCTTTAACGATGAGCTGTGGCAAGCCTTTACCGGGCAGAAGTCTGCTGACCAGGCGATGCGGTCTGCGGTGGAACGGGCGCAGACGATCCTAGACCAGCAATTCAGGAATAAGTAAGGTAGCTGATACCCTCCATCCTGGAACCACCTGCCAAGCTCCGCTAGTCTTCACCGCTGGCGGAGCTTTGGCTTTTTCCTGGCCTAGAAGGTAACATACCCCGGGAGGTGGAGACTGTCCTGGTGGTATACGCCCGGGTCGGTCTACCAGATGGGAGCTGACTTAGCTTAATCGAGTGTGTGGTGATGATACATCACACCGAGTTCTTGATGCGCGACGATGAGCGTTGACAGACCACCTGCTGTTTTCGACTTTCTCCATCACCGCAAGTTAAGGGACATGTTGTATCGCGCAACAATTGTACAAGTTGGGCTACTGCCAAAGTGCTATACTTACAGCAGAATAAAGAAGGCCGCTTATGGATGTTGCTTTTGGATACGTCGGATGCAGAGGAACTCCGAAGGTGGTCTACGGGTCTGGGAGAAGAGGTTGTCAGCGCAGGGCTGTAAAGGGAGTAGAAGGCCCGTACCGGTGGCTGCGGGAGCGTTCTTTCCGGCGGGTGGTCTTAGCCCCTTCGGGTTGTGTCTGTCTTTTTCGTTCCTAGCTGTCGAGTAAGTCCCAGCCAGAATTCAAAGAACTATACGAAGTAGTCAGTATTCATAGTTTTTGTTACGAGGTGACTAGCATTGGATGCGGAGAAGAAGCGCCTTAAGCTCGATGTGATGATTCCCTTATTTACACACACTTTCACGGAAAAGTTTGACGAGGAACAGGAGTACTTGGTTGCCGAGAAGCTAGTAGAATACCGGGACTGGCTAGCGATGGTTGCCGGTGAAAAAATGTGTGAAGACTATCACTTTGTGTTGATGGACACCCCCCTCGCCCGGCAGGACATCTGGGAAATTGAGAAGCATCGGTTTTGGATGTCGGCCCACGACACCTGGCAACAGTTGCAGAAGACCGGGCTTAACCCCAGCAGCTATGATTTGGTATGGTCTATGTGGGCGTGGAAGAATATAGATGACGCTAAACAGATGTACGGTGGAGGTGCCCTCTTAGGACCAGATACGACACCCTTTATGTCTTTTTCGGTATCCCGCTTTCAGAAAAGGGATCCGGGGATAACAATGGTCTTGGAGCATGAAGCCCAGCATACATATGAAATGCTTTTCTTCCATACGGGGCAGAAGGTTGTCACGGAGTTGCCCCTCGACGGGTTTCCCCACGCCGACTTCCTGGATACTTTCCTGGAGGAGATGTTGCGCAGGGAGCCTGGGTTGTTTGAACCTTTTATGAGCGATGAGGAAGCTTTGCAGCACCGCCGAGGCGGGGCGAAGGGATGGCCAGGCTTTACCCTA
Organism: Bacillota bacterium; assembly: GCA_012839765.1. Lineage (NCBI taxonomy): Bacteria > Bacillati > Bacillota > Bacillota bacterium. The sequence goes on along the minus strand of DUMW01000068.1, from coordinate 4,365 downwards.
CAGCGGGCCGTCAACGCATGGACCCACAGTATCCAACCCAAGGAGCGTTATCTTAAGATTGCCGAACGTTTTGGGCAGATCGTGTCGATTCCGGAGGTGGAAGTGGAGCCCGTCTTTGCTAGCTTTACTGTGGTCACCGATCGTCCAGAACGTCGGGTTGTCCTGCCTGTGCGTATCCGCTTCCGGGGTGAACATGTGCCTGGTGTGAGGATCACCGGCCGGACTACGCAGCAAGTGGTTGTGTTCGAAGAAGATAGTTATTACCGGCATGAAAAGATCCGCATGCCCAAGAAGGAATGTTGGTCTGTTGGTTGGGAAGGCAATGGGTACTACGTAGGTTCGTTCACCGTCTCCAAGGAGACCAAGTCCATTGATCTGCAGGTGGAGGGCCCTGATTTTGCGTATTCCTTCACTATTCCTGTAACGTATATCTCTGCTGTTACCGAGGAGAATAGCCCAGGAGAGCCAATCAGCCTGGACGGGCAGCCGATCGATGATGGGCAGGTGGAACTGGTGAGTCCAGGCGGCAGCGTAGTGTATCGGCTACCGGTGAAGGATTACGGTGATGCTACCCTCAAGTTAGCCGGTCAGGGCCAGGTGCAGCTTAAGCTGTCCATCACAGGTCGCTATTTCGTACCCGTCTGGAAGGGGGAGGTGAACGGTGAGGTAGCCGCGGTGAAGATTCCCTATGAAGTGCTCAAGCAAGCCAGGGAGCTATATGTGCGCTTGCAGTTGCCGAAGGAACAGGAAAAGCCCTTTACCCTCGGGAGACTGTCCCTGGTGGGTACCCGATACGTCTAGCCCGAGGTCAATCGTTGTCATCGCCGCTGACTAGGCCAGATGGGAAGGAAAGGTGGATTTATCCGCCGGCAGGTAGGAGTCTAAAGGTTGTCCCAGACCCTGGGGAAAGGTCGCCAAGCTAAGTATTGGTAAGCAAAAATTGACTGTTATGGAAAAGGAAATCCTCCCTGTTCTGCGGAAGATTTAAAATATATATTTGATGAGGACAACGCCTAAGGAGTACAGGGTGAGGCGGACAGAACGCGGTGGTATTCGGGTCGTGTTGGAGAGGCTATCTTTGCTGTGTTGCGGAAGCTACAGATCATCTACAGCTGGGGAGCTGGGCACAGAAGGCAAAGCTTTGCCGGCAAGTTTCCAGTAACAATGTTTTTCCTTGCAAGGGGTTTTGTAGCTTGCTTACCGGTGTTAGCATTTAACCCAGTGTATTGCAATTCCTTGTGGCGGGAACATGGTCGAATACTAGGCAACTGATCGAAACGGGGTACGAAGAAAAGGGGAGGGAACTCCGGTGATCCTGTGCGATTTGTACAGAAAGGAACTCTGGAAGCAGCCTTACGTTCCCGTGATTGAGTACTACTACCGCCGCACCTTTCCACCAGACTATCGGTTTAGCAGTCACACCCACAGTGCCATTGAAGTGATGTACGTGGAGCACGGTGAGATGAGCGTGGAGGTGGAAGGGGAGGCTGTGCACCTGCAGACGAGGGAATTTGTGGTGATCAACACCGAGATACCGCACGGCATCCTCAGCGTGAGCAAGAACTGCCGCGTCATTAACTGCGAGTTCTTCTTCCAACCCAGTGAAAGGGTGGTCGGGTCTACGCTAGATGTGGTACAGTATCTGAACCCGTCTGCCTGGCCCTTCCGGGGAGGGGATACCTGGGTGACAGGTCGCGATACCGGATATCTGGGTGCAACCCTCCGGGAGCTGATTGAGGAGCTGAACGGGACTCTGGACGATCCTCTCGGACAGGAGCTGTTGCTTCGCCTGAACTTTTGGCGCCTCATTATCTATCTTTCGCGCATGATTTCCCACTCCCACAACATTACTGACCTGACGAACTGGCATGTGAACCGCGCGGTCAGCTACATTCGGGCCAATTACCATCACCCGGAGCTTTCGGTGGCCGAACTAAGTGAGTACCTCCAGCTGAACCGCAGCCATGTCAGCCGTATCTTCAAGGAGATCACGGGAAAGACTCCTTCGGAGTTCATCAGCAGTTACCGGATCAGTATTGCGAAAAAACTTCTGGCCACCACCGACATGTCCATCATCGACATCTGCCAGGAGATCGGCATCAGTTCGGAACAGTACTTTTCCCGTCTGTTTTCTAAGAAGGTAGGGATCAGCCCCCGCAGCTTCCGGCGAAGCCGCGAGGTGCTCAGTGCCTGGCCGCCGGATCAGGAGGAGTAGGCGAAGATGTAGGCTCGTCGGAGGTAGTGAGCGGCCTTCCTCAAGGCCTACTCCTGGTGCCGAAGAGATGCCGTACCATACTGTTGATCGGCCTGAGATTCGAGCCACCTCGGGTGGAACGGACAACCATGCCTCAGTGGTGTTGGCTACAATTCTTGGTTACGCTTTTCGTACGTCCTTGGGCCGACTTCTCCCCCAAGGGAAAAGCAGGGCTTGCTGCCTCCTGTGGGTGTTTTTTGCATAGGGACGAGGAGTGCCCGGGGATTTCCGCAGGGTTTAATTAGAGATCTTGCACCTGGACTTCTTTATTGCTACCCTTCGATCTCCTCCGGTGATTGCATCCTGTCGGAAGTGGCGTCACAACTGGGCAAGAATATGCGGGTGGAATGTCACTAAACGGCAAGTGGGGGCGGCACGCCTTCGCTATGCTATGCATGGTATGTTGTATTCTCTGGAGTTTGACTTTAACAAAGCCTAGGGGAGAGGAAACTGCTATGATGACCAGTAAGGAAAGACTCTGGCGGATTTTCCGGGGAGAGGACGTGGACCGGCCAGCCTTCAAGCTGTGGGGGTTATCCATCGGACAGAGTATGATGGCCCCGGCCTACAGGCCGGTGTATGAACGGGCCCTGGAACTCACGGATATTATGGAGGAGATCTATAGCCCACTAAATGTGTTCTTTGGTTCCGACCCCCAGTGCAAGATTTGGTGGGAGGACAAGCCCCTCGAGGGCACCGAGTGGGTGGACCGGTATACATACTACCAAATTGGTGACCGCACACTGCGCTCCATCTTTCGGTACAGCACCATCGGGTCGCCGGGTTACGACATGGAGCACATGATCAAGGAGCCTGAGGACCTGAAGGCCCTCCTCAGCGTTCCCTATAAGCCCTATCCCATCGACACAGATCTTTACTACCGCGCCGTGGAGAAGGTGGGAGACAAGGGTTTGGTGATGTTCGGTCTAGATCATGCGGCCTATGCCGTCTGTCGAAAAATTGGTTCCGAACGGTTTGCCCTCATGTGCATTGATGATCGCGACCTGATCAAGGAAGCAGTCTACACCTATGCCAAGCGGATTAGGGACCATGTGAAGGCTGTACTGGATACGGGGATTAGACCCATCTTCTCGTGGGTGGGCCCGGAGTTGATTATCCCGCCGCTGGTGCGGATGGATGAATTTGAAGAGTTCGTCTTCGAGGTTGATAAACCCCTGTGCGATTTGATCCATGATGCCGGAGGTTACGTCTGGGTGCACTGCCACGGCCGGGTGGGCAAACTACTGAAGCGGTTTGCGGAGATGGGTGTCGATGTGCTGAATCCCATCGAGCCGCCGCCCCAAGGGGATGTGACCCTCAAGGAGGCCGTGGAGCTTGTAGGTAATTCCATGGGTCTGGAGGGGAATATTGAAATGGCCTCCCTGCAGCTTTCTAGGCCCGAGGAGCTGAAGGAACAGATTCGTCAGGCGGTGGAGGAGGGCAGTCAGTCTAAGCGGTTTATCCTCGGGCCCACCGCTGGCTATATGGAGTATCCGCTGCCGACAGAGCAGTACATCCAGAACTTGATGGTGTACTTGGAGTATGGATATGAGTGTGTGAGCAAGGTCAAGTACTGATGGCTGTTAGAAGAATCTAGGCATAGTAGGCTTGTCCATAGTGCGGCGTTCTAGTGCAGGCTAATGCTGGAACGCCGCTTTTTTTTCGCAGATCTTCGGTAAAGAACTCACCGAAGTCTTCCTGTTTTCTTGTTTCGGTGTCCTGGGGCCTTTTGGGGTGGCTAACCCTTGAAGCCAGAGATAAGGGAGTGTTTCTCTAAACAGCAGAAAGCCTCTGACCTTCCTACGTCAAGAAGTTTCTTAGGGAGGTGGTTTGCCCTGCCCTTCTGGTGACAACTGCTGCCGCAGGGATCGCGGCTTGTGCACATACAGCGGGCGCCCAGCTGGACATCGGGAAATTCCATTGACTTCGTAAGCTGCCTTTGGGAAAAGGGCCAGGGTTCCCGGTCAAGTCCCAGGAACCACCGGAGTGAGTCAAGCATAAGTGGGGGAGAGCTCCATCTCCAATATTTGGAAGTCAGAAACTGCTACCCTCGGTCAGCAGTCTGTTGAAGAAGTTCGACATCCCCCCGGAAGAAGTCCTGCCTGCGTAAG